>DASWYJ010000059.1:0-1896 GCA_036405035.1 Burkholderiaceae bacterium | reverse complement strand
CGGGTTCTCGCGCGAGGCGGTGCGGTACCAGCGCTCGAAACCGGCGCCGCTGCACACATCGGCCGGCAGGTGCTGGTCGTAGAAGGCGTAGATGAGTGCGTCGTCCACCAGCACGTCCTGCCGGCGCGACTTGTGCTCCAGCTCCTCCACTTTGGCAATGAGCTTCTGGTTGGCCGCGAGGAACGGCAGCTTGGTTTCCCACTCGCCCGCCACCAGCGCCTCGCGGATGAACACGTCGCGCGCGCCGTGGGGGTCGACCTTGCCGAACGCGGTGCGACGGCCGCTGTACACCACCAGGCCGTACAGCGTGGCGCGCTCCAGCGCCACCACCTCGCCGGCCTTCTTTTCCCAGTGCGGGTCGAGCAGCTGTTTCTTCAGCAGGTGGCCGCCCACCTGTTCCAGCCAGGCCGGGTCGATGTTGGCAATGCCACGGCCGAACAGCCGCGTGGTCTCCACCAGCTCGGCGCAGACGATCCAGCGGCCCGGCCGCTTCTTCAGGTGGGCGCCCGGATGGCGGTGGAACTTGATGCCGCGCGCGCCGAGGTAGATGTCTTCCTCGTCCTGCTTGCAACCGATATTGCCAAGCAGGCCGGCCAGCATGGCCATGTGCAGCTGCTCATAGCTGGCGGGCGCGGTGTTGATGGCCCACTTGTGCTCGGCCACCACCGTGTGCAGCTGGCTGTGGATGTCGCGCCATTCGCGCACCCGGCGGATGTTGATGAAGTTCTGCCGCAGCAACTGCTCGTACTGGCGGTTGCTGAGCTTGTGGGTCGCGCCTGCCGCGGCCTGTACTGCCGAGGGCTTCGCGCCCCGGGCCTCGTCGAGCCACTGCCACAGCCGCAGGTAGCCGCTGAATTCGCTTTTCTCGTCGTCGAACTTGGCATGCTGCTGGTCGGCCTGCGCCTGCAGCTCCAGGGGCCGGTCGCGCACGTCCTGCACGCTCAGCGCGGCGGCAATCACCAGCACCTCGCCCAGCGCACCGCGGCCCCGGGCCTCCAGGATCATGCGGCCCACGCGCGGGTCCAGCGGCAGCCGGGCCAGCTCCTCGCCGATGGGCGTGAGTTCGTTGCCATCGTCCACCGCGCCGAGTTCGGCCAGCAGCTGGTAGCCATCGGCCATCGCGCGGTTGGACGGCCGCTCCAGGAAGGGGAATTCCTCCACCGCACCCAGGCGCAGCGACTTCATCCGCAGGATCACCCCGGCCAGCGAGGAACGCAGGATTTCGGGGTCGGTGAAACGCGGGCGTCCCGCAAAATCCTTCTCGTCGTACAGGCGGATGCAGATGCCGTTGGCCACCCGGCCGCAGCGGCCGGCACGCTGGTTGGCCGCTGCCTGGCTGATGGGCTCGACCATCAGTTGCTCCACCTTGCTGCGCAGGCTGTAGCGCTTGACGCGGGCGGTACCGGCATCGATCACGTAGCGGATGCCGGGCACGGTGAGCGAGGTTTCGGCCACGTTGGTGGCCAGCACGATGCGGCGGCCGCTGTGGCTGTCGAAAATGCGGTCCTGCTCGGCCTGCGAGAGCCGGGCAAACAGCGGCAGCACCTCGGCATTGCGCAGCAGCGGCTGGTGGCTCAGGTGCTTGCGCAGGTGGTCGGCCGCCTCGCGGATCTCGCGTTCACCGGGCAGGAACACCAGGATGTCGCCGCCCTGGCGCGGGTCGTGCCACAGCTCGTCGGTCGCGTCGGCAATGGCGTCGTTGAGGTCGTAGTCCTTGCTTTCCTCGAACGGCCGCCAGCGCTGCTCCACCGGAAAGGTGCGGCCCGACACCATGATGACCGGCGCCGGCCCGTTCGAACTTTCGAAGTGCCGGGCAAAGCGGTCGGCATCGATGGTGGCCGAGGTCACGATGACCTTCAGGTCGGGCCGGCGCGGCAGCACCTGCCGCAGGTAGCC
>DASWYJ010000058.1:0-6216 GCA_036405035.1 Burkholderiaceae bacterium | reverse complement strand
AGCGCCTGCGCACGCAGCACACCGCGCGCCGCCTTGGCGCTCTCGGCTTCCATGACGCCCTTGCGGGTCTGTCCCTGGGCGTCGAGGGCTTCGAAGGTGTAGGCGGGCATGGGCGTTTCTTATACGAAGTCGCTAAAGCGGAAACCGGTTTTTCCGCCGGGCCGCCCCAAGGAAAAATGCGCCCCCTCGGGGGGCAGCGAGGTACACGAAGTGACGAGCGTGGGGGCCATGTCTAGTCGCGGGTGACGCGCACCAGCTCTTCGCGCGTGGTGATGCCGGCGCGCACCAGGCGTTCGCCGTCGTCGCGCATCAATGTCATGCCGGCCTTCAGCCCGGCGCTGCGGATGTCGGCCTCGGCCACCTGGCTGTGGATCAATGCGCGGATGTTGTCGTCGGTCACCAGCAGCTCGAAGACGCCGGTACGCCCCTGGTACCCCGTCTGGCCGCAGTCATTGCAGCCGGCGCCATGGCAATTGGTGCAGAGCTTGCGCACCAGCCGCTGCGCGAGCACCCCCAGCAACGAGGAGCTCAGCAGGAAGGGCTCCACGCCCATGTCGGTCAGGCGCGTGACGGCGCTGGCGGCGTCATTCGTGTGCAGCGTGGCCAGCACCAGGTGGCCGGTGAGCGAGGCCTGGATGGCGATCTGCGCGGTTTCGAAATCGCGGATTTCGCCGATCATGATGACGTCCGGGTCCTGCCGCAGAATGGCGCGCAGCGCCTTGGCAAAGGTCAGTTCGATTTTGGCATTGACCTGGGTCTGCCCCACGCCCGGCAGCTCGTATTCGATCGGGTCTTCCACCGTCATGATGTTGCTGCGGCCGGCATCGAGCCGGCTCAGTGCCGCATACAGCGTGGTGGTCTTGCCGGAGCCGGTGGGGCCGGTCACGAGGATGATGCCGTGTGGCTGGGCGATGAGGCTTTCCAGCTGCTCCAGCACCTCGCCCTCCATGCCCACGGCTTCCAGGCTGATGCGGCTCTCGCTCTTGTCGAGCAGACGCAGCACCGCGCGCTCGCCGTGCGCGCTGGGCAGGGTACTCACCCGCACATCGACTGCGCGGGTGCCGATGCGCAGGGAGATGCGGCCGTCCTGCGGCAGGCGTTTTTCGGAAATATCGAGCTCGGCCATGATCTTCAGCCGCGAGATCAGCGCGGCGTGCAGCGCGCGGTTGGGCTGCACCACCTCGCGCAGCGTGCCGTCCACCCGGAAGCGCACGCTGGAATGGCGTTCGTAGGGCTCGATGTGGATGTCGCTGGCGCCATCGCGCGCGGCCTGGGTCAGCAGCGCGTTGAGCATGCGGATGATGGGCGCATCGTCGGCCGATTCGAGCAAATCCTCGACCGCCGGCAGCTCCTGCATCATGCGGGACAGGTCAGCGTCGTTCTCGACTTCGCTGACCACGGTGGCCGCGCTCGACTCACCCTGCGAATAGGCCGCGCTGATGCGCTGCACCAGCTCGTCGGTGCCGAGCTTGTGGATGCTGCGGACCTCGTGCTTGCGCATCACCTCGCCGAGCGCGGCGGGGGTGGTGCCTTCGCAGCGGTGCAGGATCAGGTCACGGCCGTCATCCTGCAGCAGCAGCTTGTGGGTACGGGCAAAGGCATAGGGGAGCGGATAGCGCACGGCAGGGCCTTGTAGTCGGGGCAGCAGCTTATTTGGCCGGAACCTTCAGCGGCAGGCGGCCGCTGGACCGCAGCGGCAGCACCGCCGATTCGTTGATCGGCACCAGCACGCTGGGCTCCGGCTGGCCGTCGATTTCCTTCTTGCGCATGAAGTCGTAGCGGTCGACCGCCAGGCGCTCGGTGGAATCGGCGTCGCGCACCACCACCGGGCGCAGGAACACCATCAGATTGGTGCGCTTGCGGCTGCGGTTCTGGCTCTTGAAAAGGTTGCCTACCACCGGCAGGCTGCCCAGCAGCGGCACCTGCTGCACGTTGCCGGAGTATTCGTCGGTGATCAGGCCACCCAGCACCACGATGGAGCCGTCATTGACGAGCACGTTCGATTCGATAGAGCGCTTGTTGGTGGTCAGGCCCTGCGCCGAGCTGACCGAAGCCGGATCGACGCTGGAGACCTCCTGGAAGATCTGCATCTTGATGGTGCCGTCCTCGCTGATCTGCGGCTTGACGCGCAGCGTCAGGCCCACGTCCTTGCGTTCCACCGTCTGGAAGGGGTTGACCGAGCCGCCGGTGCCGCCGGTGTTGGTGAACGAGCCGGTGACGAAAGGCACGTTCTGGCCAATGATGATCTTGGCTTCCTCGTTGTCCAGCGTCAGCAGGTTGGGCGTGGAGAGGATGTTGCCGGCGCCATTGGTTTCCAGGAAGTTGGCCAGCGCATTGAGCACATAGGCGCCGTTGGACTGGCGCGAGGCCACGCCGAGGTTGAAGCCCTGGCCCAGCGAAACGTTGCCGGACGCGGCACCGGTCTGCAGCGTGAGCACGTTGGTCCCGGCATTGCCGAAATTGGTCCCCAGGGCCCCGAGGGTGGAGGCGCCACGGTTGCCCAGCAGGCTCTGCAACTGGATGCCGAACTGGGCGGCCTTGTCGGCATTGACCTCGACGATCAGGCTTTCCACGAACACCTGGGCGCGCCGGCCATCGAGCCGGTCAATCACCGCACGCAACTGCCGGTACTGCGGCTCCGAGGCGGTGATGATCAGCGCATTCAGCGACGGATCGGCCTGGATCTGGCCGCCGGTGGAAGGCTGTGCGCCGCCCGACGACGAGAACGAGCCGCTCGCGCCGCCGGACGTTGCGCCGCCCGTGGGGGAAAGCCCGGCCGTGTTCGCAGCCGGGGTGGCGGCGCCCGCGGCGGGGGGTGCGCCTGCCGATATGGTGGCTCCGCTCTGCCCGCTGATGGTGGCGCGCAGCACGGCGGCGAGCTTGGTCGCATCGGCGTTCTTCAGGTACACCACGTACACGTTGCCGGTCGGGCTGGATGAGCTGGGCTGGTCCAGCTTGGCCACGAGCGACTTCACCAGCGCAATCCGCGCGGGGTTGGCGGCGCGCACGATCAGCGCGTTGCTGCGCCCTTCCACTGCAATGGTGGTGCGGAAGGAGGTGTCGGGCTGGCCGCCCGCGCCGGCGGTTCCGGCGCCGCCGGCTTCGATCAGCCGCAAGATCAGCGGTGCAAGATCGGACGCGATGGCGTGGCGCAGCGGAATGATCTCCAGGTCGGTGGCGTTGGCCACGTCCATGCTGGCGATGATGCGGCCCATGCGCTGCAGGTTTTCGGCGTAGTCCGTGATCACCAGCGAGTTGTTGCCGGGGTTCACGTTGATGGTGTTGTTGGGGCTGATCAGCGGCCGCAGGATGGGCACCAGGTTGTTGGCCGACTCGAAGTTGAGCCGGAAGATCTGCGTGACGATCTGGTTGCCGGGAATGCGCGACGTGGCGTTGGCATCGCCAATGGCCACGCTGCCGCCCTGGATCTTGGCGTCGGCTTCCGGCACCACCTTGTAGAGGCCGGAGTTTTCCACCACGGTGAAGCCCTGCAGGCGCAGGGCCGCGAGAAACTGGTTGAACGCCATCTGCGGCGTCACCGGGCGGTCGCTGGCCAGGCTCACGGTTCCCTTGACGCGGGGGTCGACCACCACGTTGCGGCCGGTGATGGTGGCAATGGTGCGGGCCACGGCCTCGATGTCGGCATTGGCGAAATCCAGCGTGACGCGGTCACCCGCGCGTGGCGTGGCGGCTTTCTTGGGCTTGGCCTCGGTCCCGCCCTGCACCGCACTTGCCGCACTTTGGGCATGCAATTCGCCTGTGGCCAGCGTCAATACTGCGAATGTAGCTACTGATATCGTAGCAAATCGAAAATGTTTCATGAAGCTAACCCACAGTAATGATGGAACGGGGCCCGTTTCTGCGCCCGATGATATTCAACAAATTGGCCAGGGCCGCCTCGCGGCCCGGTACGGCGCTGGCTTCGCCGGTGAAGCGCAGCCGGCCTCCGGCCCATTCACCGCGGCCGCTGAGCAGCAGGCTGCTGCCGGCCAGCGTATCCAGCTGCAGCGTGGGGCTGGCATTGCCACCGGGTGCCGCCAGCGCCATGCGGTAGCTGCCGAGTGGCCGCAGGGTGGACAGCCGCGATGCCACGTCGGTGGCCTCCATGCGGACCTCGCCGCGTGGTGCCAGCTGGCGCTGCTGCCAGCGCACGTCCATGCCGGCGGTATCAATGGCCAACACCCCTTGCAGCTGCACCGTGTTCCACGGCGTGCCCAGGCCTGTCAGCAGGCCCATCGGCAAACGCAGTTGCGCCGGCCCCACCGTGACCTGGGTGGCGTCCCAGTCATGCAGCGCCGTGACCTGTACCGCATTGCCGCTGCAGCAGGGCAGCCGCACATCCAGTGCCGCGCCCAGCCACACCGGCCGCAACACCCATTCCACACGCCCGGGCAGGGCCGCTGCATCACGGCTGCCTTCACCGCCGGTCAGCAGCAGCCGGGCGGAACCCGACCACACCGTGCCCCGCGGCTCGTCCAGCACCAGCCGGCCCCCGGTGGCGCTGCCCACCACGCCGGTCAGCCAGGCAGCCGGCATCCAGAACAGCAGGGCCAGCGCCCCGCCCAGCACCACGGCCAGCCACAGCAGCACACGGCCGCGACTGGCGCGCGGCGCAACAACGGCAGGCCGGAGGGCAATGGCGCGCACGGACGTCACCGGACCGCGGGCAGGTTCAGCACCAACTGGCCGCTCCAGCCGGCCTCGGTACTCCGGGCCAGCTTGGCCTCGGTGGGCAACAGGCGGCCATTGGTGCGCGCATCGGCCAGCCAGGCCGCCAGCGCTTCGGGCTTGACGTTATTGAGCGTCAGCGTGGCGCGGTCGCCGGTGACGTTCATCTGGGCGCCGGGCGTCAGGCGCTGCTTGATGGAGGTTTCGAGAAACTTCACCGCTTCGGCCTGGCTGGGCCGGGGTTCGTTCTTGATGGCCTGGGCCTGGCTGGCCAAGGTGCGCATGGTCTCCAGTTGGCCGTCGAGGGTCTGGTGGTCAGCGGCGGCAAAGCGCAGCACTTTCAGCGAAGGCAGCACCGTGAACACCACCAGCAGCAGCACCACGAGCGCGCCGACGCCGGGAAGAACCACCGAGCGCACCTGCGGTGGCACGCCATCCCACACGGCCTTCAGGCCGGAATTGGCGAAACGGCTCATGTGCGGCTCCGGGCGGGGTTGAAAGTCACCACCACGCCGTCGGCCTGGCTGAACGCGAAATACCCCGCGTCTTTCAGCCGTGCCTCCAGAGCGCCCATTTCCTGGGTGCTGAGCGTGAGCCCTTTGAGCTTGACTTCACCGGGCTTGAATTCGAACGCCACAGGCGCCTTGCCTTCCGGCAGCACGGCGGCCACGTACGAAAACATCACTTCGAGGTCACGGTAGGTCACCTGGCCCACGGCCTGCTGCAGCGCGGCCACGTCACGGGCCATCTGCGCCACCGGATCGATGATCGGCTGCGACTGCGGAAAGGCGTCGGCATAGGTTTGGCGGATCTGCGCGCGCTTGGCCGTCAATGCGGATTTTTCTTTCCAGGCCCAGGCGTTGATGGCCACGAACTGGATCACCAGCAGCATGCCCAGGCCCCAGCGCACGGCGCGCCACTGCGGCGCCATGGCGAACAGCTGCCAGCCATGGGCCACACGCTCCAGCGGGGTCTTGCGCCCGGCCGAGGCGAGATCGAACTGCGCGAGATTCCATTCCGACTGGGCCGCCATGACGAGCTGCTGCGCCGTCTGGCGAATGGCCACTTTCACCCCCAGCGCCTTTTCGGCCAATGCAGCCACGGCCGGCTCCGCAAAGGCCGCACCGGCCTTTGCGCCATGGGCCATGTCGAGGGGCAGCACCGAGACGCCATGGCTGTCGGAGTGCGCACACCAGGCGGCCTGCGGCGTACCGTAGGCCCAGGTCTGGCCGGTGGCGGGGTCCATTTCCGGAACCACCCGCGCCACGCGGCGGCCGGCCGCTTCCAGGGCCTGCAGCGCGGCCCGCAACCAGGCACGGTCGCAGGCGGCCACCCAGATCGGCTGGCCACTGCCCAGCGCAGAACGGGCGCCGGGCTGCAGCGCGAAATGCAGCGCCTGTGGATCATCGAGAAGCTGCTCTTCCAGCACCCCCTGCAGCACCTCGGACAGCCGGTGGCCCGGCGCCTTGGGAATGACCGGCCGATGCCATGACAGCACCTTTGCGGGCACCACCGCCACCACCTCGGTGGCCGGGGGCAGCAGGTTGG
>DASWYJ010000057.1:0-12252 GCA_036405035.1 Burkholderiaceae bacterium | reverse complement strand
CTGCGCGAGCGCCTCAGCGCGCTGGAAGTGGGCCGGCTGGAGACCGTCAAGGCCTTTGCCGGCGCCGATGGCGGTGAAGCTCCGCCGGCCCGGCTGGCCTTCTATACACCGCCGGTTGCCGGTGCGCCGGCTGCTGCCGTGCCCGCCGGCCTGCGCCCGCTGGCCGACTGGCTGCGCCTGGGCGACGCCGGGCAGGCCGCACTGCTGGCCGACTGGCTGCACGGCTGCTACACCGCCACCAGTTTTGACGACGCGCTGGCTGCCCGCAGCCGCCTCGGCCCCGGTGAAGTGGTCTATGTGGCCAGCGGCCATGCGGTGACCGCCCACAGCGTGAGTTTTTATGCGCCCGATTCCGAACAGGCCGGCCTGCTGGCCCGCGCGCAGGAGATCGAGAACCTCGACAAGCAGCTGCGCGCCCATGTGCTGATTGCCGACGAGGCCAAGTCGGCGCTGGTGCGCGCCGAAGCCGCCTATGCCGATGCTGCGCAGCGGCTGGTGTCGGTGCGCCGCGAGGCCAGCGCCGCCCAGACTCGTACGCACGAGTTGCAGGTCGAGGTGCTGCGGCTGGCCCAGCTCTCCGAGCAGGCCCGTGCCCGCAGCGCCCAGCTTGATGGCGACCTGGCCGAAATCGATGCCGCACTCGACGACCTGCAGGAGCGCCGCGTCACGGCCGAGGCCCGCTTCGAGGAGCTCGACATGCAGCTGGCCGACAGCCAGGAGCGCCATGCCCAGCTCGACGAACAGGTGATGGCGGCCGAGCGCCGGCTGGCCGAGTGCCGCGAACAGCAGCGCAGCCTGGAGCGCGCCGCGCAGGAAGCCACCTTTGCCCGCCGCACGCTGCAGGCGCGCCAGGCCGAACTGCACCGCACCGTGGAAACCGCCACGCAGCAGCTCACCGCGCTGCACGACGAAGCCGGGCGCGCCCAGGCCGAACTGGCCCGGCTGTCCGACGCCGCCGCGCAGGCCGGCCTGCAGAACGCGCTGGCACTGAAGCTGGAACGCGAAGCCACGCTCGGCGCGCGCCGCAGCGAATACGACGACCTCACCGCCCGCCTGCGCGCCAGCGACGAGCGGCGGCTGCAGTTGGAGCGCGCGCTCGACCCGCTGCGCCAGCGCATCACCGATTGCCAGCTCAAGGAACAGGCCGCGCGCCTGGGCTGCGAGCAGTACAGCCAGCTGCTGGCCGATGCGCAGGCCGACCTCGACAGCGTGGCGCAGTCGGTGGCCGAAGGCAAGGTGCGGCTGGCCGGCCTGCAGGGCGAGATCGACCGCATCCAGCGGGACATCACGGCGCTCGGCGCGGTCAACCTTGCGGCGCTGGAAGAGCTGGGTACGGCCCGCGAGCGCAAGCAGTTCCTCGACGCGCAATCGAAGGACCTGACCGACGCCATGGCCACGCTGGAAGACGCGATCCGCACCATCGACGGCGAGACGCGGGAACTGCTCTCGGGCACGTTCAATGCCGTCAACGCGCATTTCGGCCGCATGTTCCCCGAGCTGTTTGGCGGCGGGAATGCCAAGCTGATGATGACGGGCGACGAAATCCTCGACTCCGGTGTGCAGGTCATGGCCCAGCCGCCCGGCAAGAAGAACCAGACCATCCACCTGCTGTCCGGCGGCGAGAAGGCCCTGACGGCGATTGCGCTGGTTTTCGCGATCTTCCAGCTCAACCCGGCGCCGTTCTGCCTGCTCGACGAGGTCGACGCGCCGCTGGACGACGCCAACACCGAGCGTTATTCGAAACTCGTGCGCAGCATGAGCAAGGAAACCCAGTTCCTGTTCATCAGCCACAACCGCATCGCGATGGAAATGGCCGAGCAGCTGATTGGCGTGACCATGCAGGAACAGGGCGTGTCGCGCATCGTTGCGGTCGACATGGAACTGGCTGTGGGCATGGCGGAGGCTGCATGACCGATTTCCACGACAACAACAAGAACACCCCCGGCGAAGCGCCCGACCCGGCGCCTGCGCGGGTCCTAGCACCATGAGCAATTTCACCGTAGGCCTGGCAATCATTGGCGGGCTTCTGCTGGCGGCCGTGATCGCCCACAGCACCTGGACCTCGCGCCGTAATGCACCGCGCATGCCCCAGCCCGAGCCTCCGCCCGATGCTGCGCCGCCGGTCCCCCAGATCGAACCCACGCTGGATGGCGCCGTATTCACCGCCGAGCCGGGCGACGCCGAAGATCCGGTGCTGGGTACGGACGGTGGTCCGCTGCCCCCCATGGCGCCGCAGGTGCTGCCCCGGCGCGCCGGACTGGACGCGCTGATCGACGTGATCGTGCCGGTGGAGCTGGACGGGCCGGTATCCGGTGATGCGGTGCTGGCGGCTTTGCCCCATACCCGCCGCGCCGGCAGCAAGCCGATCGCGGTCGAGGGGCTGAACGAGCGGGCCGGGCAGTGGGAGCCGCCGACGGCGGGGCACCGCTACGGCGCGCTGCAGATCGGTGTACAGCTGGCCAACCGTACCGGCGCGCTCAACGAGATCGAGTTCTCCGAGTTCGTGGTCAAGGCCCAGGCCTTCTGCGACGCCATCAATGGCATGCCCGAATTCCCGGACATGCTCGACGCCGTAGCCCGCGCCCGCGAACTCGACCAGTTCGCCAGCGCCCACGACGCGCAGCTCAGCTTCACGCTACGGGCGCGCCACGCCGCCTGGAGCCCGGGCTACGTGCAGCAGCACGCGGCGCGGCTGGGTTTCGTGGCGGGCGCCTTGCCCGGCCGCATGGTGCTGGGCACTGCGGTGACCGGGGCACCGGCCATGCTGGTGCTGTCGTTCGACACGCAGGCCGCGCTGTCCGACGATCCGGCCCAGTCGGCCATCCGCCAGGTGGCGCTGACGCTGGACGTTCCCCACGTGGACCGGGCCGAGGCGCCTTTCGAGCGCATGCGCGAGGCCGCTGCGGCGCTGGCTGCGGCGATGGAGGGCGTGGTCACCGACGACAACGGCCAGCCCATCCGCGCCGAGGCGCTCGACGGCATTGCCGACGATCTGCAGCAGCTCTACGACGCACTCGATGCACGTGGCCTGTCGGCCGGCACTGCGGTGGCGCGGCGGCTCTTCTCCTGAGCGGCGTGTCCATGCCGGTCGATCTCTTGCCCGCCACCCCGCTGGTGCCGGAAGGCGCAGCCGCCCGCGCAGCCGCACTGCGCGCGCAGTTGCACCACCATGCCCACCGCTACTACGTGCTGGATGCGCCGGAATTGCCGGATGCCGAGTACGACCGGCTGTTCCAGGAGCTGCAGGCGCTGGAGGACGTGCATCCGGAGTTGCGCACACCGGATTCACCCACGCAGCGGGTGATTGGCCAGGTGCTGGACGGGCTGGTGGCCGTGCGGCATGCGATGCCGATGCTGTCCATCCGCACCGAGACCGACACCACCGCTGCCGGCGCCGAGGCATTCGATGCACGCATCCGCCGCGAACTGGGGCTGGGCGCCGCCGCGCCGCCGGTGGAATACAACGCCGAACTGAAGTTCGACGGCCTGGCCATCAACCTGCGCTACGAGGACGGTGTGCTGGTGCAGGCCACCACGCGCGGCGACGGCGAGACCGGCGAGGACGTCACGCACAACGTGCGCACCATCGCCCGGATACCGTTGCGCTTGATGGCCCCCACGCCCGGCACCGGCGTGTCCCCGCTGCCGCCGGTACTGGAAGTGCGCGGCGAGGTCTACATGCGGCGCGACGATTTCGAGCGCCTGAACGAGCGCCAGCGCGAGAAGGGCGGCAAGACCTTCATCAACCCCCGCAACACGGCGGCCGGCGCCATCCGCCAGCTCGATTCGCGTGCGCTGGCCGACAAGAAGCTCCAGTTTTTTGCCTACGGCCTGGGCGACACGCAGGGCTGGGAGCAGCCGGAAACCCACAGCGCCACGCTGGACGCAATCGCTGCGTTCGGCCTGCCGGTCAATGCCGACCGCCGTGTGGTGCAGGGCGCCGAGGGGTTGGCCGCTTTCCACCGCGACATCGCCGCGCGGCGCGATGCACTGCCTTTCGACATCGATGGCGTGGTCTACAAGGTCAATGCCATCGCGCTGCAGAAGCGGCTGGGGTTTGTGACACGCGAGCCGCGCTGGGCGGTGGCGCATAAATACCCGGCACAGGAGCAGATGACGCGCCTCAACGGCATCGAGATCCAGGTCGGTCGCACCGGCAAGCTCACGCCAGTGGCCAAGCTGGAGCCGGTGTTTGTCGGCGGCACCACGGTCAGCAATGCCACGCTGCACAACGTGTTCGAGGCCCGCCGCAAGGGCGTGCGGGTGGGCGACACGGTGGTGGTGCGCCGTGCCGGTGACGTGATTCCCGAAGTGGTGGGCCGTGTGCCCGGCGTGCGCGGCACCTACGTGCCGAACTTCCGGCTGCCTCGCCAATGCCCGGTGTGTGGCAGCCGGGCGTTGCGCGAAAAGGGCGGCATCGACTACCGTTGCATGGGCGGGCTGTTCTGCGCCGCGCAGCGCAAGCAGGCACTGCTGCACTTTGCCGGCCGCCGCGCAATGAACATCGAAGGGCTGGGCGACAAGCTGGTCGACCAGCTCGTCGATGGCGGGTTGATCCGCACGCTGCCCGAGCTGTACACGCTGGGCCTGGCCAAGCTGGCCGCCCTGGACCGCATGGCCGACAAAAGCGCCACCAACCTGGTGGCCGCGCTGGAGCACAGCAAACAGACCACGCTGCCCCGCTTCCTGTATGCGCTAGGTATCCGCCAGATCGGCGAAACCACCGCCAAGGACCTGGCCCGCCATTTCGGCACACTCGACGCCGTCATGGACGCCACGCCGGAGCAACTGCTGCAGGTGCCCGATGTCGGGCCGGTGGTTGCGCAGAGCGTGCACACCTTCTTCCGGCAGCCGCACAACCGCGAGGTGGTGGAGCAGTTGCGCGCCTGCGGCGTGGCATGGCCCGAAGGCCAGGCCGTGGCCGGCGCCAGCCTGCCGCTGACCGGCCGAACCTATGTGCTGACCGGCACGCTCCCCACGCTGAGCCGTGAGCAGGCCCAGGCCCTGCTGGAGGCCGCCGGCGCCAAGGTGGCCGGCTCGGTGAGCAAGAAAACCACGGCCGTGGTGGCGGGCGCCGAAGCGGGCAGCAAGCTGGAGAAGGCGCAGGCACTGGGCGTGCCGGTGCTGGACGAGGCCGCTTTGCTGGTGCTTGTCGGCGGTTAGCGGTTACACAGGGTTACGTAACTCTACGCGCCCGATGTGCGCGCACGGGCACCCGGGGCGTTGAATGGGGAGACAAGGAGTTCCCATGAAATACGCAAGGCTTCTCGGTGGCGCGGCTGTGCTGTCGGCAACCGCTTTTCTGTCCGGCTGTGTGGTGGCGCCACTGGGCTCCCCGTACTACGCCCAGCCTTACAACCAGGGGGTCTACGGCCCCGGCCCGGGCTACGTGGAACCGGCGCCGGTGATGGTGGCACCACCACCGGTGAGCTTCGGCATCTACGGCGGCTATTACCGCCCACGCTACCACCGCCACTGGCGCTGATCCGCTCCACCGCGCCGCGATAATCGCGGCATGACAGTCCGCGACATTCTGAAGATGGGTGATCCGCGCCTGCTGCGTCAGGCGCAGCCGGTTACCGCATTCGATACCGATGCCCTGCACCGGCTGGTGGCCGACATGCTCGACACCATGCACGCCGCCAATGGTGCCGGCCTGGCCGCGCCGCAGATCGGCGAGGACTGGCAGGTGATGGTTTTCGGCACCGATGCACCCAATCCCCGCTATCCCGACGCACCGGTCGTACCCCGCACCGTGCTGCTCAATCCGGTGATCACGCCGCTGGGTGACGCGGAGGAAGAAGGCTGGGAAGGCTGCCTGTCGGTGCCGGGGCTGCGCGGCCTGGTGCCGCGCTGGCAGCGCATCCGCTACACCGGCTTTGATCTGTATGGCGATCCGATCGACCGCACCGTGGACGGGTTCCACGCCCGCGTGGTGCAGCATGAATGCGACCACCTGATCGGCCGCCTCTACCCCACCCGCATGCGGGACCTCACGCGCTTCGGTTATACCGAGGTGCTGTTCCCTGGCCTGGATGCGGGAGACGACGACTGATTCCTCTTCGCCATGAAAAAAGGCCTGCATTGCAGGCCTTTTTTGTGGGGCACGAATTTACTTCGCGGCGGGCCTGGCATCGACCTTGACGTCGACCTTGGTTTCGGCCTTCACGGCGGGGGTGGCGGCGGTCTTCACCGTGTCGGCTGCGGCCTTGGTGGTATCGGCTGCGGCTGCCTTGACCGGCTCGGCGGCTTTCACGGCAGCCTTCGGGTCCACCTTCACTTCGGCCTTGGTTTCGGCTTTGGCTGCGGCATGGGGCGCCGCCTTCTTGTGCTTCGCCTTGTGCTCGGTTTTGGCGTCGGCCTTCACGGCGGCTTCAGCGGTTGCTGGTGCCGCAGCCTTGGGCGCAACGGCATCGGCAGCGAAGCTGAGGCCGGCAACCAACAGGGCGGAAGCAGCAGCGAGGGAAGCGAGGATCTTGTGCATGAAGGGTACTCCGTTTTTTCAGTTGCACGTCGAACTGACGTACTCCAAGAACGGCCCGGTGCAGCGCGCCGTTTACGGAATGTGCAGGCATTACACGGAGTTACCACTGTTTGCGATGGTGATGCGCCGGCGGTAAACCGCAGGGGCGGGCCGCGCGTTGTTGCGCGCGCCTGGAGGCTCAGGCCTGCAGTGCCTCGAGCAGCTCGGTCTCGATCTCGATCTGCTTCTTGTTCTGCTGGAGTTCGGGGCCATCGATGAGGAAGGTGTCCTCGACCCGCTCGCCGAGCGTGGCCACCTTGGCCAGCCGCAGGTTGACCTTGTGTTTGGCGAGCACGCGGGCCACGCAGTACAGCAGCCCGGCGCGGTCGCTCGCCGAAATGTTGAGCAGCCAGCTCTGCGCTTTTTCGTCGGGCTTGAGATCGACCCGCGGCGCGATGGGGAAGCTGCGCACCCGGCGCGATACCCGGCCCCGGCTGGGCGGCGGCAGCGGGCCGGCCTGCTCGATGGTCTGCTCCAGCTCGGTCTCCACCATGGTGATGAGTTCGCGGTAGTGCTCCGGCAGGAAGGCGGTGACGACCTGGAAGGTGTCGAGCGCATAGCCATTGTTTGCGGTGTGCACCTTGGCGTCGAGGATGCTGAAGCCGGCCTGGTCGAAGTAGCCGCAGATGCGCGCGAACAGGTCGGCCTGGTCGGGCGTGTAGACCAGCACCTGCATGCCTTCACCGACCGGCGAGCGGCGGCTGCGGACGATGGTCTTGCCGGTTCCGCCGGCGGTTGCCGCACCAGCATTCTGGCGGGCCACGTGGCGCGAGAGGTGGCGGGTATGCCAGGCGATGTCGGCCGCGTCGTGCCGCATGAAATAGCCCACGTCCAGCGTGTCCCACAGCACCTTGTAGGCCTCGAAGGGTTCGGCATGCAGCGCCAGCTGCACCAGGGCTTCGCGCTTGCGCGCCTCGACATCGGCCTGGGGATCGGCGGCGCGGCCACCCAGTACCCGCAGCGTGTAGCGGTACAGGTCTTCCAGCAGCTTGCCTTTCCAGGCATTCCAGACCTTGGGGCTGGTGCCGCGGATGTCGGCCACGGTGAGCAGGTACAGCGCCGTGAGGTAGCGCTCGTTGCCCACGCGCTGCGCAAAGGCGGTGATGACGTTCGGGTCGCTCAGGTCGGCCTTCTGCGCGATGCGGCTCATGCTGAGGTGTTCGCCCACGAGGAATTCGATCAGCCGGGTGTCTTCGCGGCCGGCGGCGTCGTTCAGGCCGTGGTCGCGGCAGAAGCGGCGCACGTCGAGCGCACCCAGCTCGGAGTGGTCACCCCCCCGGCCCTTGGCGATGTCATGGAACAGCGCGGCGGCGTACAGGATCCACGGCTTGTCCCAGCCCGCGGCGAGCTGCGAGCAGAACGGGTATTCGTGCGCGTGTTCGGCAATGAAGAAGCGCCGCACGTTGCGCAGCACCATCAGGATGTGCTGGTCCACCGTGTAGACGTGGAACAGGTCATGCTGCATCTGCCCGACGATGCGGCGGAACACCCACAGGTAGCGGCCCAGCACCGAGGTCTGGTTCATCAGGCGGATGGCGTGGGTGATGCCCTTGGGTTCCTGCAGGATGGCCAGGAAGGTGGCGCGGTTGACCGGGTCGCTGCGGAACTTGCCGTTCATCAGGGTACGCGCGTTGTACAGCGCCCGCAGCGTGCGCGCGGACAGGCCCTTCACGCCCACCGTGCGCTGGTAGACGAGGAAGGTTTCCAGGATGGCGTGGGGCTCGCGCTGGTACAGGTCGTCGCTGGCCACTTCCAGCATGCCGGCCTTGATGGAGAACCGCGCGTTGATCGGCTCGGGCACATGGGTGGAGGCCCCCTGGTCGCTGCCGATGCGCTCCTCGATGTTGAGCAGCAGGATCTGGTTGAGCTGGGTCACGGCCTTGGCCGCCCAGTAGTAGCGGCGCATCAGCGCCTCGCTGGCCTTGCCCTGGTGGTTGCCCACGTAGCCGAACGATTCGGCCACGGCGGTCTGCAGGTCGAACACCAGCCGGTCTTCGCGTCGGTTGGCGATGAGGTGCAGCCGGGCCCGCACCAGGCTCAGCAGCGCCTCGTTGCGCTTGATCTGGCGTGCCTCGAAGGCGGTGGCCAGGCCGTTGCGGGCCAGCTCGTCCCAGCTGCGGCCATAGCCGGCTGCCTTGGCCACCCACAGGATGACCTGCAGGTCGCGCAGGCCACCGGGGCTTTCCTTGCAGTTGGGCTCCAGCGCGTAGGGCGTGTTCTCGAACTTGTTGTGCCGCTGGCGCATTTCCAGCGTCTTGGCGACGAAGAAGGCCTGGGGGTCGAGTGCTTCCTGGAGGCGGCTGCGAAACGCGGTGAACAGTGCGGCATTGCCCGTGACGGGACGCGATTCGAGCAGCGAGGTCTGCACGGTGACGTCCTTCACCGCCTCGGCCACGCAGTCGTCCACGGTGCGCACGCTCGAGCCGATTTCCAGGCCCACGTCCCAGCAGCTGCCAATGAAGGTTTCCAGGCGTGCCTTCAGGGTGGCGTCGGTCTCGGGTGACGCGCCGTTGGGCAGCAGCACCAGCACGTCGACGTCGGAACAGGGAAACAGCTCGCCGCGGCCGAAGCCACCTACCGCCACCAGCGTGTGGCAGGGCTCGAAGCCGGCATGGTTCCACAGTGCGATCAGCGTGGTGTCGGCGAGGCCGGCGAGCTTTTGCAGCAGGCTGCCGATGCCGCGGGTGGAGGCGCCGGTTGACCGGATGGCCTGCACCAAGCGGGCCTTCTCGGCCCGGAATGCATCGCGTACCTGTTTCAGGTCGACCATGGTGCGGCGGGGAATGCGGCAGCCGGGTCAGGCCGGGCTGGCCGCTGCCGGCTGCCGGGGGGCCACGAAGGCCGGCGGCGGCGGGCTGCCGGCCGACAGCGTCAGCACCTCGTAGCCGGTTTTCGTGACCAGCACCGTGTGTTCCCACTGGGCCGACAGCGAATGGTCCTTGGTGACGATGGTCCAGCCGTCGCCCATTTCCTTGATGTCGCGCCGACCGGCGTTGATCATGGGCTCGATGGTGAAGGTCATGCCGGGCTTGAGCTCGTCGAGCGTGCCGGGCTTGCCATAGTGCAGCACCTGGGGTTCTTCATGGAAGATCCGGCCGATGCCGTGGCCGCAGAATTCGCGCACCACGCTGAAGCCGTTGCTTTCGGCAAACCGCTGGATGGCGTGGCCGATGTCGCCCAGCCGCGCGCCGGGGCGCACCTGCACGATGCCGTGCCACATGGCGTCGTAGGTGAAGGCGCAGAGCCGCTTGGCGGCGATGGAGCTGTCGCCGACGACGAACATCCGGCTGGTGTCGCCGTGCCAGCCGTCCTTGATGACGGTGACGTCGATATTGACGATGTCGCCTTTCTTCAGCGGCTTGTCATTGGGAATGCCGTGGCAGACCTGGTGGTTGATCGAGGTGCAGATCGACTTGGGGTAGGGCGTGTAGCCGGCCGGCTGGTAGTTCAGCGGCGCCGGAATGGCCTGCTGGACCTGGGTGATGTAGTCGTGCGCCAGCTTGTCCAGCTCGTTGGTCGTGGCGCCGGGTTTGACGTGCGGCGTCAGGTAGTCCAGCACTTCCGAGGCCAGGCGGCCGGCAATGCGCATGCCGGCAATGCCGGCGGCGTCTTTGTAGGTGATGCTCATGCCGGAATTATCCCACTTGTGCCCGGAAATGCGGGTTGGCGGGCCGATTCGGCGCCGGGCCGGTTGGCCCCCGGTAAAATCAGGGGCTACCGTTTCCGGCTGCCGGCTTTTGCCGGCGGCAGGCTTCCCCGCCGTCCCCCCCGCGACCACCTCTAGGCCACCGTCACCGTGACCCTGCACATCACTCCATTCGAGGGCGGCAACGCCCTCAGCGACTTTCGCGCCCAGCAACTTCTCCCGCGCCTGCAGGCCATTCACGACAAGATCACCGGGCTGTCGGCCCGTTTCGTCCACTGGGTGGCCAGCGATGCCGCGCTGTCCGACAGCCTGAATGCTCAGCTGGCGGCGCTGCTGACCTATGGCGAGCCCTACACCGGCCCGGCCGACGGCGCCCTGGTCGTGGTCTCCCCGCGCTTTGGCACCGTGTCGCCGTGGGCGTCGAAAGCCACCGACATCGCCCACAACTGCGGGCTGGCGGTCCGGCGCATCGAGCGGCTGACCGAATACCGCATCACGCTCAAGCCGGGCCTGCTGTCCAGGCCCGCACTGAGCCCGGCACAGCTGGAGCAGGTTGCCGCGCTGCTGCACGACCGCATGACCGAAAGCGCCTTGCTGGCGCGTGAACTGGCGGCGGGCCTGTTCAGCGAACTGCAGGCGGCACCGCTGGCTACCGTGGACGTGCTGGCCGGCGGCCGGGCCGCGCTGGTGCAGGCGAACACCGAATTCGGCCTGGCGCTGGCCGACGACGAGATCGACTACCTGGTGAATGCCTTCACCGGCCTGGGCCGCAACCCGACCGACGTGGAACTGATGATGTTCGCGCAGGCCAACAGCGAGCACTGCCGCCACAAGATTTTCAACGCGCAGTTCACCATCGACGGCGTGGCGCAGGAGAAAAGCCTGTTCGGCATGATCCGCCACACCCACCAGACAAACCCCCAGCACATGGTGGTGGCCTATTCCGACAACGCGTCGGTGATGGAAGGCCATGCCATCGAACGTTTTATAGCCAAATCGGCCGGTGGCCAGCGTGCAGGCTCGCTGAGTAGCTATGAAAAAGAGAGTGCGCTGAGCCATGTGCTGATGAAGGTGGAAACCCACAACCACCCCACCGCCATCTCGCCGTTCCCCGGCGCATCGACCGGCGCCGGCGGCGAAATCCGCGACGAAGGCGCCACCGGCCGCGGTTCGCGCCCCAAGGCAGGGTTGACCGGGTTCACCGTGTCCAAGCTGTTCGACGGCCCTCTTGGCAAGTTCGGCAAACCCGAACACATCGCCAGCCCGCTGCAGATCATGACCGAAGGCCCGCTCGGTGGCGCGGCCTTCAACAACGAGTTCGGCCGGCCCAATCTGCTGGGCTATTTCCGCGAGTACGAGCAGCAGGTGACCAGCGACGTGGACAGCATCCAGCGCGGCTACCACAAGCCCATCATGATCGCGGGCGGCTTGGGCAGCATCGATGCCGGCCTCACGCACAAGATCGAATTCCCCGCCGGTGCGCTGCTGGTGCAGCTCGGCGGCCCCGGCATGCGCATCGGCATGGGCGGCAGCGCAGCGAGTTCGATGGCGACCGGTGCCAACGCCGCGGCACTCGACTTTGACTCGGTACAGCGCGGCAACCCCGAAATCCAGCGCCGGGCGCAGGAGGTCATCAACCAGTGCTGGGCGCTGGGTGCGACCAATCCGATCCTGGCGATCCATGATGTCGGCGCTGGTGGCCTGTCGAATGCCTTCCCAGAGCTGACCAACGACGCCGGCCGTGGCGCCCGCTTCGACCTGCGCAAGGTACCGCTGGAAGAAAGCGGCCTGGCACCCAAGGAAATCTGGTGCAACGAAAGCCAGGAACGCTACGTGATGGCGATTGCGCCGGAATCGCTGGCGTTGTTCACCGCCTTCTGCGAGCGCGAGCGCTGCCCGTTTGCGGTGGTGGGTGTGGCGACCGAAGAGCGGCAGCTGGAGCTGGTGGACGGCGACGCGGCCGTGCCCGTCGACATGCCGATGAATGTGCTGCTCGGCAAGCCGCCGAAGATGCACCGTGACGTGCAAACGGTTGCCCGCACTTTTGCACCGGTTGAACTCACGGGTGTCGACCTGCAGACCG
>DASWYJ010000056.1:0-7586 GCA_036405035.1 Burkholderiaceae bacterium | reverse complement strand
GGTAACCCACGTCGGCCTGCAGAAGCATCACGGCTTCGCGACCTATCGCCAGTTGCGTACCCTGGAAGTGTATCCGAAGCGCCAGGCTAAGGCGGGCCTTCAGGAGGCCGCAGGCAGCGGAACGCTTCTGGCGGACAGGGCCGCCGCAGGTGGCGTCCGCAGCTTGACAGGTTGCACGGCCGGCTTGGTGACGGTTGCCGCTGGTGTTGCGCGGGAGGCTTGCGGTGTTGCCGCCGCATCCCGCAAGACAGGCTCCGGCGTTGGCACGGTCACGGCGGCTACCTGCTGCGGCGTAAAGACGGGAATCGCCTTGCCGGCCGAGACCTGCTGCAGCCGGTTGAACTCAGCCATGACCTTGTTGACGTAGCCGCCGTCGTTGGCGGTGGTCGCGCCAACATACTGGCGCAGGCCGCCCTCGATGGAGCCGGCCCGGCGGATGCAGTCCTGCAGAACCCGTACACCCACCCGAAGATTGGTCACCGGGTCGAATGCAGCATGGATGCCGCCAAAGTTTTCGTATTTTTCGACATGTACGCTGGTCATGACCTGCATCAGTCCCTGGGCGCCGACAGGGCTTTGTGCAAACGGGTTGAAACCTGACTCCACCGCCATGATGGCGAGAATCAAGGTGGGCTCCACCTTGACCTTCAGCCCTACCTGATAGGCTTCCGCAACCAGGGCGCCCAACGGCTCGGGAGCCACCCGGTATTTCTGGCTCAGCCAATACGCCACGGCAGCCTGCTCCTGCGGGAGGTCTTTGGGATTGACGGCCGTGGCACGTTCGACCGCATCGGGGCGAATGTCCATGCCCAGCAAGTCAAATTGGCGCCCTTGCAGCCATGCGGTGATCTTGAGCTCTACGTTGCGGCGCAGGTCGGGCTGCGTTGCCAGGGTAATCACGGAGAAAGCCATTGCCAAGCCGATCAGGGCAAAGCCGTTGTGGCTGGCCTTGAAGAAAGCTTGGATACCGCTGCTGATCGCAGTTCGGATCCGGGTGGCGTAATGGTCGATTGGTGTCATACGGGTCCTCGTTTCGCGAGAGGCGGCGGTGATGCTGGTGTCAGCAGTTTCGCCCGCGCTCTCGGCTGGGTTGGTACGCCATCAAAGTCCTGCATGCGTGCAGTCACTCGTCATTGCCGGGGAGGGTGGCGAATGGCAATCCGGCGGGAATATCTGAATGCTGCCGATTCTGGGAGCTTTCAAATATCCGGTCAAGTATATCAAAATGAAAAAACATGCATTTTATGTTGATAGAAGTGAATGAAATGCACCGCCCAAGGCAGCGGCTTACGCCATTGGTTTGTCAATGCAAGTGCAGCAATCGAAAGATGGGAATCCATTGGTATCCAAACTTGCGCCGGCCCGGCAAAGCACCTAGATTAGAGGCACCTGTTCAAAACAGGTGCTACCCCGACGCTAACGCCCGGGGCTTTTTGGAGGCAATCCATTGCCTCCTCGCGGTGTGGGACAGCAAGCTCCCGCGCGCGAAAACTGGTCGCCGCGCCTTTTGTGCCGGTGCCAGGCCCGCCCGGTGGAAAGGCTTCAGGTCTTCCACCGGGCTTTTTGCTGGCGAATCTGCGGCGCGCGGTCTGCGATACTCGACCAATGGCTGGCAAACCAATTAGCGCGCTAGTGCCAAACAGCGTCATATCCCGGGCACCTGATCTGCTTTCAACGATGGTGGACGGTGAACTGGTGCTTATGAGTATCCATCTTGGTAACTATTACGGGGTGGCGTCGTCCGCACGGCGTATCTGGGAAATGCTGGAAAGCCCGGTTACGCTGGAGCACCTGCTGGTCGAACTGGGGCGGGAGTTCGAGGGAGACCCCGCGGTGATGCGCGCAGATGTTGTCGCCTTTGTCGAATCTCTCCAGCAGCAGGGGCTTGTGACCACCCGGTAGGGGCCGATGGGCAATGCACGGGCGGCGGCGCTACAGAGCGATTCCTGCGCCCTCCGCATCATTGCCTTACCTGGCCCGCATGGCCAGGCCACAGGCTCAAAAGGGGTAGCCCTCGTTTACAGTCTCTTGTCTGGCGTCGTTCGGGAAGACGCCTTGACAGGTATCCGAGCGGCTGGCTCCCCAGCCCTTGATCGATGGACTTAGCAATACTGATACCCCAATGAGCGTTTTTCTCGGACACGTTGCCTTTGGCGAAGCCGTAGTGCCTCCTGGCCTGGGCTCGGCCATGGAAGCCGGTTTCACCTCCATGCGAGAGGGGCAGTTTGTCCGGAAGGCCTTTGCCGGTGGCTTGATGGGCTGCTTCCAGTGGGCCACCCCCGAACAGGGGCAGGGCGGTGATCAACCGGTGGAAACGGAGAAATATATTGCCGTCGCGGCGTTGCGCTTGGACAACCGGCTGCAAATCGAGCGGCAGTTGGATCTGGACCGTTCCCCAGGCCTGCGCGATATCGAGTTGCTGCTCTTGGCGTACGAGAAATGGGGGGTGGATTGTTTTGATCGGCTCCAGGGCGACTGGTGTTGTGCGATCTGGGACAAGAGGGCACATTCGCTGACGCTTGCCCGGGACGCAACGGGGCAATCAGGCCTGGCGTGGTGGCATCAGGGAAATCAGGTCGTTTTTTCAACCAATCTGGGATGCGTAACCGCAAATCCGGTGGTTCCAAAGGTCCCCAATCCATTGGCGGTCGCCTGTTTTCTGACCCGCTTTGATGATCCCGAGCTGGAGGACGCCACTTTTTTCACCAATGTCCGCCGGATTGTTCCTGGCGGCTACGTTCAGATCGACCGTTCGGGCCTAAAACAGGGGCGGTGGTGGCGGCCGGATGACCTCGCGCCACTCGATTTTGCAACGCCTGCCGAATGCTATGAGGCATTCATGGCGATCTATTCGGATGCGGTGGCCACACGGCTTCCATCCTCCGGGAGCGGCGGGGTTGCGCTGGCGTTGAGTGGCGGGCTCGACTCATCGTCCGTGCTCGCGTTGGCTGCGCCCGCTCTGGCACTTCAGGGAAAGCGATTGAACGCGTATGTTCATCGCCCCTGGGGTGGTGGCGGGCAGTTTGGTGCAGATACGGTTGATGACGAATATGGCATCGCCTGTAAGACAGCCGAGTTTGTCGGCAATACGACAATCCACTCGCTTTTCAGCGAGGGTGTTCCGTGGGTCACTTCAATAGGTGACAGCCTGCAAACGTACGGGGAGCCAACGATTGGCGCTTGTTCCCACTATTGGCTGGAAAGTCTGATGGCGGCCGTCGTTGCGGACCGGAATACTGTCTTGCTGACGGGGCAGGGGGGGAATGGCACGGTATCCTGGTTCGGTACCGGGAATCTCTGGTCACAAGTCGCCGCGCGTGGGCCGCTATGGGCCTTGAACGAGCTTCGTACCAGCCGGTTGCCCTGGCGCAAGGCGGTTCGAATCCAGGTGCTGAGTCCCATGCGCCAGCTGGCTCGGCGCAGTGTCTTGCGCAGTCCTTGGGCGCCCATGCCCAACTGGGCCGATTTTTCCGCAATCCACCCCGAGTTTGCGCGTTCCATGCGCCTGAGAGAACGCATGCGCGCCGTTGCCCATGATGCCAGTGGCTCATCCACGTTTTCGGGTCGGGAGGTCCGGCTGTGGCGCCTTTTTGCATCCAACGGGAATTCCGTTGGCACGCGCTGGATGGATTTGGGGAACCGCTACGGTATCTCCGTCCGGGATCCGACGCGGGACCGCCGGGTCGTGGAGTTTTGCTGGCGGGTTTCCGACGATCTGTTCTGGGGAGGTGGGCGGCTCCGCATGCTGGTCAAGGGCGGTTTTGTTGGCCGGCTTCCCCCGGCCATGCTGGCCCGTCCTGTACGCGGTCTGCAAGGTGGGGACATCGTGTTGCGGGCGCAAACGGAGTCCGGCGCGATCGCGCAGTGGACGGCCTATGCCAAGAACAACCCGCTTCTGTCGGAATGGCTTGATGTTGCTGCGCTACAGCAAATTCCTTCAAGGCTGCAAAATTCTGGCGCTTCCGATTGTTACCGTATACTATTTGCTCAACAGTCTCCAGGATTGGCTTTGTCCCAATTTGTGGACGTGCAACGTTGGTTTTAAACGGGGGAATGGTATGCTGAATTCAAAGGAAGTTGTTGTGGGCCTCGGGGTGCAGCACCATGCCGAGGGTGTTTCGTCTGGCAAGCTGCCATGGACGCGGCCGGAGCTGAGTGTTGCCGGCATTGATACCGTGACACTGGCAATTGGTGCTCTTTCCTGTGATGGACCCAATAGCGGTCTGGTCAACCTCGAATTGCTGGGACTCAGTGTTTGCCTGTAACTGAGCGGGCCGGCAACTCCGGGTTGCCCATTGCCCGGTCAAGCGAAGGCCTTGGTGCGACCCCTATTGAAACTTTCCGGAGCACAGTACAACTATCGCGTATTCGGTCTTGATGTCGGGGCCGATCTGCCACTGCCCGGATTGATGGGCAATGATGGCGGGACATGCGACGTTGCTGTTATTGAAGAATCTCCTTCCAGCAGCCCACCGTGGGGTGGGGTTGATCTGGTAGAAACATCCCCCCCGCGAATCAGGGTCGGTTTTGCGCCAAGCGTAGGCCTTGATATCTCCCCCAGCCACATCCGTTATTACCGGTGGAATTGCCCCGATGTCCGTGCTGTCGGGCATCTGGTGACGGATTGGGCGTTGCCGCTCGTTCTGCTGGCCCGGGGAACCCCCGCTTTCCATGGTGCAGCCGTCCGGTTGCAGTCGGGCGGAGCCTGTCTGATTTGCGGCCTCTCCGGCGCTGGAAAATCGACCGTCAGCCTGGAACTGTCGCGCCGTGGGTACCCCAAACTGGCGGACGATATTGCGGCGCTGCGCACCGGCGACGCCAGCATTGTGGTGGAGCCGGGCGTGGGGCATTCCAAGCTGCTGGTCGATGCACTGGAAAGAATGTCGCTTCCGCAGGAGGGGCTAGAGCCCGTTACGCACAAGGCGCACAAGTTCATTGTTCCCACCGGGGTGTGGCCGACCGCCGAGCCGGTGCGGTACATCTTCGAATTGTCTGTCCATCCGGGGGATCAGGTCGACATCCAGCCCGTGACAGGGCCCGAAAAGTTCAGCATACTGGACCGGCACACGGTAGGTACAACCTTGATGCGCCGGGGTGGATTGCGGGGAATGCATCTGGCCTGGCTGCAGCGGGTCGCAACCATTCCGGTGTATCGGCTGCGTCGCCCCGCCGGTGTCGATTCAATGGATCAGCTGATCCACTGCATGGAACAGGTGTGGGCGCATGGCGGCCCGGTGGTCAGCCAGCCCTAGAGCCAAGTTACATTTCACGCATTCTTCGGTACCGATCCTGATTCAACATGGGCATGTCGGGGGCGCTTGCCCGCTATCTTTTTGCCGGCCAGGCGGCCATGGAACTGGTGTTTGCCTGGGGCTGCGTGCGCCTGCTCCCGTTTCGGTGGGTGGTGCGCTACCTCGGGCAGCCCGGGGCAATGGCCGCCCCGCTGCAGTCGGAGATGTTGCCTGCGGCCGGCCGGATCGCCTGGGCCGTTCAGGCGGTCGCACGCCGCGGACCGGTCACCTTCACCTGCCTCATGCAGGCCGTCGCTGCCCAGCGCATGCTGCGCCGCCGCAACATCCCGGCCACCGTGTACGTCGCCATGCTGGCCGGACGCCAGGCCGGTGTCAATCCTTTGCTGGCCCATGCCTGGGTACGCTGCGGCGACCGGGTGGTGACCGGCCAGTGTGACGAAAGCCAGTACCGTGTCATTGCCACCTTCGCCTGAGCCGGCCCGCGGCTGGCCGCTGCTGCGCGACTACCTGGGCCGTTTTGTGCAGGCCATGGGCATGGCGCGCCTGGCCAGGGTGGTGGGGCTGCTGCTGGGGGTCACTGCGCTCGAAGCCGGTGTCTGGCTGCTGCTGGCCGAACTGCTACGCCAGGTGGCCGCGCCACGGCCGCTGGTGCTGGCCGCCGTGCTGCCGCCGCTGGCGGCGTTCTGCGGCCTGACGGTGGCACGCATCGTGGCGCAGCGCGCCCGCGAGATCAGCCTGCAGCGGCTGCGGCTCGACTACCTGAACGCGCTGCGCAACCGCCTCTATACCGGCATCACCTCGGCTCCCTGGTCGACGATTGCGGGGATACGCCATGCCAATGTGCTCAGCGTGCTGACCAGCGACCTCGACCGCATCAATGGCGGCACGCTGGCGCTGCTGCAGGGGCTGGTCACGGTCGGGGTGGGGCTGGTCACCGTGGGGGTGGCCGTGTATGTGAGCCCTGCGCTGGCGCTGCCGGCGCTGGCAGCGGGTGGCCTGCTGTCGCTGCTGCTGCTGGGCCAGACCCGGCGCACCATGCAACTGGGCACCCGGCTGACGGAAGCGCACCGCGTCTTCGTGTCGAACGCCACCGATTTCCTGAGCGTGCTGAAGCTGGTCAAGGCCCAGGGCGGTGAAGCCAGCCTGCTACAGCGCTTCGCACAAGCCGGCCGGGGGCTGGACGCGGAGCAGATCGCTTTCACCCGCTACCAGACCGGCCGCCGCAGCCTGCTGGAGCTGGGAGGGCTGGTGCTGGTGGCGGCCTTGCTGCTGTATGCCACGGTGGGGCTGCAGCTTGCGCTGCCCAGCCTGCTGCTGGCGCTGTATCTGCTGTCGCGGCTGGTGCCGCTGGTCAACCAGGGGGCCACCCTGGCCCAGATGGTGACCCACATGCTGCCTGCCTGGGCCGCGCTGCGGACACTGGAGCACACGCTGGCTGCCGCCGTGCCTGGTGATCCCTTCCCCGCAGCCACCATGGATGCCGAGCCGGTTGTGCTGCGCCAGGGCGTTGCGCTGCACGACGTGGTGCTGCGCTATCCGGGCAGCGGCGAGCCCGCATTGCAGGGCATCACGCTGCAGATTCCTGCGCAATCCACCGTGGCGCTGGTTGGCCCCTCCGGTGCCGGAAAGACCAGCATGGCAGACCTGGTGCTGGGCCTGCTGCAGCCCGACAGCGGCCAGGTCACCATCGACGGTGTGCCGTTCGACGAAGGCCTGCGCGTCCGCTGGCAACAGGCCATCGCCTATGTGCCGCAGGAGACGCTGCTGCTGCCCACCTCGGTGCGCCACAACCTGGTGTGGGACAACGCGCCGCACGATGACGCTGCGCTGTGGGAGGCCTTGCGGCTGGCGTTGGCCGACGGCTTTGTGCGCCGGCTGCCGCAGGGGCTCGATACGGTGCTGGGGGAAAACGGCAGCGGCCTCTCCGGCGGCGAGCGCCAGCGCCTGATGCTGGCGCGGGCCTTCCTGCGCCAGCCGCAGTTGCTGGTGCTCGACGAGGCCACCAGCCACCTCGATGCCGAGAGCGAGCAGGCCATCCGCGAGGCGCTGCGCCAGGTGGCTGGCCGCATGACCATCCTGCTCATTGCCCACCGGCTGAGCACGGTGCGGGATGCCCACCAGATCGTGCTGATGGGGCAGGGCCGGGTGGTGGCCGCCGGCAGCTGGGATACGCTGATGGCCCAGCAGCCGGTATTCCGCAACCTCGTGCTGGCCGATGGCGCAGGGCGTGATGCTGCCGGCTGACGCCTCCCGCGGGGCGGTGGAAGCGCTGAAGCCGGCGCTGCAGCTGGTGCTGGCCTGTCTGCGGGCGGTACCACGGCCCGCAGACATCGA
>DASWYJ010000055.1:0-3146 GCA_036405035.1 Burkholderiaceae bacterium | reverse complement strand
CCGGCCAGGTGGTGGAACCGCGCGAACTGCTGTTCGAGATCATCGATCCCGCGCGGCTGGCGGTGGAAGCCAGCGCGTTCGATCCCGCGCTGGCCGGCAACATTGCCCGCGCCAGCGTGGCGGCAGGCGATGGCGGTGCCGACATCGCGCTGCAGTTCAGCGGTGCGGGCCGCAGCCTGCGCGAAGGTGCGATTCCGCTGCAGTTCCGTGCCACGGGCAAGGCGGCGCTGTCGCTGGCGGTGCACCAGCCCGTGACGGTGATCGTGCAGACCCGCGCGCAGGTGCAGGGCTTCGCGCTGCCGCTGTCGGCACTGGTCAGGAACCCGAGCAACCAGGACATGGTGTGGGTGCACACGCAGGCGGAAACCTTTGCGCCGCGCACGGTGCGCTTTGCCGCGCTCGACGGCTCCCGGGTTGCCGTGCTCGACGGCCTCCAGCCGGGCGACCGTGTCGTCACCCAGGGCGCGGCGCTGGTCAACCAGGTGCGGTGAAACCATGTTCAAGCAACTGGTCTACTTTGCACTGCGCAACCGGCTGGTCACGCTGGTGGCTTCGCTGGTGCTGCTGGCCTACGGCGGCTTCACGCTGACCCGGCTGCCGGTGGATGTGTTTCCCAATCTGAACAAGCCCACGGTCACGATCCAGGCCGAAGCCGGCGGCATGGCGCCGGAAGAGGTGGAGCAGCGCATCACGCTGCCGCTGGAAACCGCCATGGCCGGCATTCCCGGCGTGGAGGGCACACGCTCGGTTTCCAGCGTCGGGCTGTCGTTCGTCTACGTCAGCTTCGACTGGAAGACCGACATCTACCGCGCGCGCCAGCTGGTGGCCGAACGGTTGGCCGTGGCCCGCGAAGCGCTGCCGCCGGGGGTCTCGCACGTGGGCATGGGCCCGGTCAGTTCCATCATGGGCGAGATCATGCTGCTGGCATTGCCGATCGACGCCAGCAAGATCAGCCCGATGGCGGTGCGGGAATACGCCGACTTCGTGATCCGCCCGCGCCTGCTCAGCCTGCCCGGCGTGGCGCAGGTGGCGCCCATCGGCGGCGAGGTGCGCCAGTACCAGGTGCAGCCCGACAGCGCACGCATGGCGGCGCTGGGCGTGACGCTGGAGCAGATCGCCGCCACGCTGAAAGGCTTCTCGGCCAATACCAGCGGCGGGTTCCTCGAACGCAATGCACGCGAGTACCTGATCCGCAACATCGGCCACACCACGAAGCTGGAAGACCTGGCCGGGCTGCCGGTCGCGTACCGGAACCAGCAGGCCGTGCTGCTGAGCCAGGTGGCCACGGTGCAGTTCGCCCCGGCGATACGCCGCGGCGACGCGGGGCTGAACGGCCAGCCGGCCGTGATTCTGGGCATCCAGAAGCAGCCGGATGCCGACACGGTGAAGCTGACGCGGCAGATCGAAACCGCGCTCGATGAACTGAAAAAGGGCCTGCCCGCCGGCATGGGGCAGCCGCAGGTCACGATGCGCCAGGCCAGCTTCATCGAAGCCTCGGTCGATACGCTGCAGGGCAAGCTGCTGGCCGCCGGCATGGTGGTGGCGGTGGTGCTGTATTTCTTTCTGCTCAACCTGCGCACCACCCTGATCGCGCTGACCGCGATCCCGCTGTCGGTGATGCTGACGGTGGTGGTGTTCCAGTACTTCGGCTTTTCGATCAACACCATGACGCTGGGCGGCCTGACGATTGCCATTGGCGGCCTGGTCGACGATGCGGTGGTGGGCGTGGAGAACGTGCTGCGCCGGCTGAAGGAAAACCGCACCACCGATCCCCAGGCCCGGCTCGGGCCGCAGGAGCTGATTGCCCGGGCCACGCTGGAGGTGCGGTCGGCCATCGTGTATGCCACCGTCATCATCGTGCTGGTGCTGCTGCCGCTGTTCTTCCTGCCCGGCATCGAGGGCCGGCTGATGCAGCCGCTGGCGGTGGCCTACATCGTCTCGCTGCTGGCGTCGATGCTGGTGTCGGTCACGGTGACGCCGGTGATGGCCTACTACCTGCTGCCGCGCATCCCGGGGCTGGAGCATGGCGACACCCGGGTGCAGGCCTGGATCAAGACCCGCTATGCCGGTGCGCTGCGCGCGGTGCTCGCCGCCCCGCGCGGCTGGGTGGCCGCAGGCCTGCTGGCCGTGCTGGCCGCCGGCGCGGTGGTTCCGCTCTTTCCCACCACCTTCCTGCCGCCCTTCAATGAAGGGGTGGCGCTGGTGGGCCTGCGGCTGAACCCCGGAACCACGCTGGCGGAAACCGCGCGCATTGGCGCGGTTGCTGAAAAGGCGCTGGCCCCGGTGCCGGAAGTGGAGCATGTGGGCCGCCGCTCCGGCCGCGCCGAACTCGACGAACACGCCGAGGGCGTACATGTCTCGGAACTGGATGTGCGCCTGCGGCGCAGCGAGCGCAGCGTGGCCGAAATCTACGCCGACATGCGCAGCCGCATCGCCAGCCTGCCGGCGGCCATCAGCATCGGCCAGCCCATCAGCCACCGCATCGACCATCTGCTGTCGGGGGTGCGCGCGCAGATCGCCATCAAGGTGTATGGCGACGACCTCGACACCCTGCGCGGCCAGGCCGAGGCGCTGCGCCAGCGGCTGGGCGGCGTGGCAGGCCTGGTCGACCTCGAAATGGAGAAGCAGGTGCTGACGCCGCAGATCCGCGTGCAGGTGGACTATGACCGCGCACGCGGCTACGGCATCGCGCCGGCCCGGGTGCTGGAGGAGCTGCAGATGCTGATCGACGGCGAACGCGTGACCCAGATCACCGAGGGCAGCCGCCGTTTCGACCTGGTACTGCGCCTGCCGGACGCCGCACGGGGCACCGACAGCCTGCACAACCTGCTGGTGGACACGCCGGCCGGGCGCATTCCGCTGTCGCAGCTCGCCCGCATCGAGGAGGGCGACGGTCCCAACCAGATCAGCCGCGACGACGGGCGCCGGCGCATCGTGCTGTCGGGCAATGCCTCCGGCCGTGCACTGAGCGACGTGGTGGCCGACATCCGCAAGATCACCGGCGAGACCTCCCTGCCGGCGGGCTACTTCATCACGCTGGGCGGGCAGTTCCAGGCGCAGGAGGAAGCCTCGCGGCTGATCGGCCTGCTGTCGCTGGCGTCGGCCGCGCTGATCTTCCTGATCCTGTACGCACGCTACCGCTCGGG
>DASWYJ010000054.1:0-4206 GCA_036405035.1 Burkholderiaceae bacterium | reverse complement strand
CGTTGTCGGCCAGTGACGAAAAGAACTGGGCCGCCATGATGGTGTAGAAACCGCGCTTCATCGGGATTGCGTTCTGGCACCAGCGCGGCTGATGCAGTGGTCGTTATTAAAAAGCTGTCTCCGGCTGACAGCGGGTTATATCATGGCGCGCACTGTGCAATTCCCCTGCGGAATGCGCGGCCTCACCGTTTTCATCCTGCGAGCCCCCGTTTTCATGCCCCGCCCGATCCACGCCACCATCCATACCGACGCGTTGCGCCACAACCTGGAGCGGGTGCGCACGGCCGCGCCGGACGCCCGCGTGTGGGCGGTGGTGAAGGCCAATGCCTACGGCCACGGCATCGAGCGGGTGTACGAAGGCCTGCGGGGCACCGATGGTTTCGCGCTGCTCGATCTGGACGAGGCCGAACGGGTGCGCGCGCTCGGCTGGCGCGGCCCCATCCTGCTGCTGGAAGGGGTGTTCGAGCCACGCGACCTGGAGCTGTGCTCCCGGCTGGGGCTGTGGCACACGGTGCACTGCGGCGAGCAGATCGACATGCTGGCCGCGCACAAGACGCAGGTGCCGCACCGGGTGTTCCTGAAAATGAACTCCGGCATGAATCGCCTCGGTTTCCCGCCGCAGCGCTTCCGCGCCGCCTGGACGCGGCTCAACGCGCTGCCGCAGGTCGACGAGATTTCCCTCATGACGCATTTCAGCGACGCCGATGGCCCCCGGGGCATTGGCGCGCAGCTGGCGCTGTTCGAGCGCACCGCCGAAGACCTGCCCGGCGAACGCAGCCTGTCCAACAGCGCGGCCATCCTGCGCCATGCCGACAGCACCCGCAAGGCCGACTGGGTGCGTCCCGGCGTGGTGCTGTACGGCAGTGCGGCCGACCATCCCGAGCACACGGCAGCCCACTGGGCGCTCCAGCCGGCGATGACGTTTGCTAGCAAAATAGTAGCAATACAGGAAATGGCGGCGCTGGACAGCATCGGATATGGTTCGAATTTCGTTGCGCCCGAGCCGCTGCGCATCGGCGTGGTGGCCTGTGGCTATGCCGACGGCTATCCGCGCCACTGCCCCACCGGCACGCCGGTGCTGGTGGAGGGGGTGCGCACCCGCACGCTGGGCCGCGTCAGCATGGACATGATCACCGTGGACCTGACGCCGGTGCCGCAGGCCGGCATGGGCAGCGCGGTCACGCTGTGGGGCCGGGCCGCCAACGGCGCAGTGCTGTCCATCGACGACGTGGCGCTGGCGGGTGGCACCGTGGGGTACGAACTGATGTGCGCGCTGGCGCCACGGGTCAGCGTGGCGGTGGACTGACGCGCAGGCGACGCGGTGCGGCCGCCCGCTGCAGGAAACTGGCCCCCACTGAAGGAGACCCGCCATGAATTTCCTCGCCATCCTGCCCACCCTGCTGATCGTTGCGCTGGCGCTGGTCATGTTCGGCCTGGGGCTGTCGCTGGCGGTGGACGATTTCAGGCGCCTGCTGCACCACCCCAAGGCCGTGCTGGTGGCGCTGGTGCTGCAGGTCGTGCTGTTGCCCGTGGGCTGCTACCTGCTGGTGGTGGCGCTGCAGGTGCCGCCGGTGTTTGCCATCGGCATGCTGCTGCTGGCCGCGTCGCCCGGCGGCGTTACCGCCAACCTGTTCAGCCATCTCTTCGGCGGCAATGTGGCGATGAACATCTCGCTGACCGCGATCAACACCGTGCTCTCCATCGTCACGCTGCCGCTCATTGCCAACCTGGCGATCGCCACCTTTGCCAACAATGGCCAGGTGGTGCCGCTGCAGTTTGGCAAGGTGATGGAAGTGATTGCGGTCGTGCTGGTGCCGGTGGCCATCGGCATGGCGGTGCGCAGCAAGTCGCTGGCGTTCAGTCAGCGCATGGAAGGGCCGATGAAGCTGTTCAGTGCACTGGTGCTGGCGGCCATCACGGTGCTGGCCATCGCCAAGGAGTGGAGCGCGCTGGTCGGCTCGTTCGCCAGCATTGGCACGGCGGTGATCGCCTTCAACCTGCTCAGCCTGCTTTCGGGCTACTACCTGTCGCGGGCGGCCGGGCTCGCCAGGCCGCTGGCCACCGCCATCAGTTTCGAGATCGGCATCCACAACTCGACGCTGGCAATCTTCATCGCGCTGTCGGTGCTGCAGAACTTCGAACTGGCGCTGCCCGCCGCGGTGTATTCGGTCAGCATGTACATCACCGCCACGCTGTTCGGCCTGCTGGTGCTGAAGCGGCAGCCAGCGCACTGACCCCCTGCGGGGCGGGCGCCTATTCGGCGGCTTCCCTCGCCAGCACCGCGGCCACGGCGGGCCGCGCGGCCATCCGCACCCGGTGGTCAAGGATGGCCGGGAACTGCGCGGGGTCCACCCCGTCGCCTTCCATCCAGCGCGCCAGCGCAAACAGGTAGGGGTCGCAGATGGTGTACTGGTGGCCCATCACCCACGGGCCCTGGAACAGCGTGGATTCCACCAGCCGGAAACCCTCGGCCATCGTTTCCGGCACCTTGAGTTTCATCGCCTGGATGGCGGCTGGGTCGTCGGCCCAGCGGTGGCCGCGCATGCGGTGCGCATGGGCCACATGCAGTGTGGCGCACAGGTAGCTGTTGAAGGCCTGCACCTGGGCAAAGGCGAACGGGTCGTCCAGCGGGGCCAGCCGGGCCTGCGGGAACTGCTGCGCCACAAAAGCCAGGATGGCGGGCGTCTCCGTCAGGATGCCCGACGGGGTTTGCAGCGCTGGCACCCGGCCTGTGGGGTTGATGGCCAGGTAGTCGGGCTTGCGCTGTTCGTTGCCGCGCAGGTCCACCCGCACCGTGTCATAGGGTGCGCCGGCTTCCTCCAGCGCGATATGCGAGGCCAGTGCGCAGGTGGCAGGAGCGTAATACAGGGTGTACATGGAGAAATGCGCTGTGCGCCGATGGGGTTGCAAACTACTGTAACGGACGAAAACAACATACGCTGACACGACCCTGCTGGATGCCGGCCCGCGAGAGGGCCGCCGGCACGGCTACAGTTGGTGCATGGCCAAGGAAAAAACCATCTACACCTGCTCCGAATGCGGCGGCAGCAGCCCCAAATGGCTGGGCAAATGCCCCCATTGCCAGGCCTGGAACACGCTGGTGGAGTCGGTGGCCGACAGCGCCGCCCCTGCGAGGAACCGCTTTGCCGCGCTGGCCGGTGCGTCGGCCGTGCAGGCGCTGGCCGACATCGAGGCCAGCGACATGGACCGCACGGCCACCGGGCTCGATGAACTGGACCGCGTGCTGGGCGGCGGCATTGTGGAGGGCGGCGTGGTGCTGATCGGCGGCGACCCGGGCATCGGCAAATCGACGCTGCTGCTGCAGGCGCTCGATGCACTGCAGCGGGTGGGCCAGAGCACGCTGTACGTGACCGGCGAGGAGAGTGGTGCCCAGGTGGCGCTGCGCGCGCGCCGGCTCGGGCTGGACGGCAGCCGGGTGCAGGTGCTGGCCGAAATCCAGCTGGAAAAAATCCTGGCCACGCTGGCGGCCGCGCAGCCGGCGATTGCCGTCATCGACTCGATCCAGACCGTGTATTCCGAGCAGCTCACCTCGGCCCCGGGCTCGGTCGCCCAGGTGCGCGAATGCGCGGCCCACCTGACCCGGGCGGCCAAGGCCAGCGGCACCTGCATCGTGCTGGTGGGCCATGTCACCAAGGAGGGCGCACTGGCCGGGCCGCGGGTGCTGGAGCACATGGTTGATACCGTGCTGTATTTCGAGGGCGACACCCACAGCAGCTTCCGGCTGGTGCGCGCCATCAAGAACCGTTTCGGCGCGGTCAATGAAATCGGCGTGTTCGCCATGACCGAAAAGGGCCTGAAAGGGGTGTCGAACCCGAGCGCCATTTTTCTCAGCCAGCATGCCGAGCCGGTGCCCGGCAGCTGTGTGCTGGTCACGCTCGAAGGCACGCGGCCGATGCTGGTGGAAATCCAGGCGCTGGTGGACAACGGCGGCCCCAGCCCGCGCCGCCTGAGTGTGGGGCTGGACCGCGACCGCCTGGCCATGCTGCTGGCGGTGCTGCACCGCCATGCGGGTGTGGCCTGCATGGACCAGGATGTGTTTGTCAATGCGGTGGGTGGCGTGCGCATCAGCGAGCCGGCGGCCGACCTGGCGGTGATGCTGGCCATTACCTCCAGTCTGCGCGGCAAGCCGCTGCCCAAGGGCTTTCTGGCCTTCGGTGAAGTGGGGCTGGCGGGCGAAGTGCGGCC
>DASWYJ010000053.1:0-3162 GCA_036405035.1 Burkholderiaceae bacterium | reverse complement strand
GCGGTGCCGGCGCTGGGCCGGCTGGCCCGCGCGCTGGCCGCGCTCGATGCGCTGTGTGCGCTGGCCGAGCGCAGCCTCACGCTGGGCTGGTGTGCGCCGCAGTTCGTGCGCGAGCCCTGCATCGAAATCACTGCCGGCCGGCACCCGGTGGTGGAGGCGCGGCTCGCCGAAACCGGCACCACCGCGCAAACCCGCAGCTTCATTGCCAACGACACACGGCTCGGCCCCAAGCAGCGCATGCAGGTCATCACCGGCCCCAACATGGGCGGCAAGTCCACCTACATGCGGCAGGTGGCATTGATCGTGCTACTGGCCAGCATGGGCTCCCATGTTCCCGCCACTGCCTGCCGGCTCGGCCCGGTGGATGCCATCCACACCCGCATCGGCGCCGCCGATGACCTGGCCAATGCGCAATCGACCTTCATGCTGGAAATGACCGAGGCCGCGCAAATCCTGCACAGTGCCACGCCCCACAGCCTGGTGCTGATGGACGAGATCGGCCGCGGCACCTCCACCTTCGACGGCCTGGCGCTGGCCAGCGGCATCGCCACCCACCTGCACGACAGGACCCAGGCCTTCACGCTGTTTGCCACGCACTATTTCGAGCTGACCGAATTTCCGGCGCGCCACCATGCGGCGGTCAATGTGCACGTGAGCGCCACCGAGGCGGGACACGACATCGTGTTCCTGCACGAAATCCAGCCCGGCCCGGCCAGCCGCAGCTACGGCGTGCAGGTGGCCAAGCTGGCCGGCATGCCGGCGGCGGTGCTGCACCACGCCCGCCACACGCTGCAGGCGCTCGAAACCCAGCAGAGCGCCAGCCAGGCCCAGGTCGACCTGTTCGCCGCGCCCGCCGAAGCCGCAGCCCCCGAGGCCAGCCCCCTAGAATCACGGCTTGCCGAAATCAACCCCGACAACCTGAGCCCGCGCGAAGCGCTCGATGCGCTGTACGCGCTGCGCAGGCTCCTCCCCTAGCCCCGGCATTCACCCGCCGCCCCCCATGACTTATTGCGTCGCCATCAAACTCAACGCCGGCCTGGTGTTCCTCTCCGACTCGCGCACCAACGCGGGCCTCGACCAGATCAGCACCTTCCGCAAGATGATCGTCTACGAGAAGCCGGACGACCGCTTCATGGTGCTGCTGTCGGCCGGCAACCTGAGCATTTCGCAGTCGGTGCGCGAGATCCTGCAGGTCGAACAGCTCAAGGAAACCGAAGACAGCGAGCCCATCACCATCTGGAACGCCACCAGCATGTTCGACGCTGCCCGCGTGCTGGGCGCGGCCGTGCGCCATGTGTACGAGCGCGACGCCGCCTCGCTGAAGCAGGCCGGCGTGGAATTCAACGTGTCGATGATCTTTGGCGGCCAGATCAAGGGTGAAGGCATGCGGCTGTTCCAGGTCTATTCGGCCGGCAACTTCATCGAGGCCACGCCCGAAACCCCGTATTTCCAGATCGGCGAGTCGAAGTACGGTAAGCCGGTGCTCGACCGCGTCATCACCCCCGCCACCCCGCTCGACGAGGCCGCCAAGTGCGCGCTGGTGTCGATGGACTCCACCCTCAAGTCCAACCTGTCGGTGGGCCTGCCGCTGGACATGGTGGTGTACGAGGCCAACCGCTTCCAGACCGACAAGATTCTCTGCATCGACGAAAACAACCCCTATTTCCGCATGCTGCGCGGCAGCTGGGGCCAGAAGCTGCGCGAGGTCTTCGACAGCATCGAGCAGCCGGTGTGGAACGGCGGCCACACCGAGGTGCCGCTGGTGGTGCAGTCGGCCCGCGCACAAACACTGAAAAAGATCACCTCCCCCCAAGAACGGCTGATCTGACCGCCGCATGGCCCTGCTGGTTTTCTCGCATGGCAACGGCTTCCCGGCCGGCACCTACAACACGCTGCTGAAGAGCCTGCGCGCCCGGGGTTTCCGGGTGCGCGCCATCGACCGGCTCGGCCACGACCCGCGCTACCCCGTCACCAACAACTGGCCGCACCTGGTGCAGCAGGTGGCCGATTTCGCCGCCACCGAAATTGCCCGCGCCGGCGAACCCGCCTGGCTGGTAGGCCACTCCCTGGGCGGCATGCTCAGTGCCATGGTGGCGGCACGCCATCCGCACAGCGGTGCAGACGGCCTGGGTGGCCATGGCCTGGCCGGCGTGGTGTTGCTCGATGCCCCCATGGTGGGCGGCTGGCGCGCCACCGCGGTGCATGTGGCCAAGCGCACCACCTTCTTTGGCAGCATGTCGCCCGGCGCGGTGAGCAGCAAGCGCCGCGACCACTGGCCCGACCGCGACAGCGCACTCGCCCACTTCGCCGCCAAGAGGGTATTTGCCCGCTGGAACCCGGCGGCGCTGGCCGACTACATCGACCACGGCACCGAGGAAGATGCCGACGGCGGACGGGTGCTGCGTTTCGACCGCGACGTCGAAACCGCCATCTACAACACCCTGCCTGACCACCTGGACCAGCTGCTGCGCCGGCACCCGCCGCGCTGCCCGGTGGCTTTCATCGGCGGGCTGCAGTCGATGGAGCTGCGCCAGGCCGGCCTGACACTGACCGAAAAGGTCGTCCACGGCCGCATTGCCATGCTCGAAGGCACCCACCTGTTCCCGATGGAAAAGCCGCTGGCGGCCGCAGCAGCCGTGGAAGCCGCCATCCGCGGCATGGAAGGCCGGTAGCCGGGTTGGCCGGGCCTCAGGCCGACCAGCGCACCACACCGCTCCAGGCCGTGGCCAGCACCACCACCCCGAAGGCAATGCGGTACCAGGCGAACGGCACAAAGTCATGGCTGCTGATGTAACGCAGCAGCCAGCGCACGCACAGCCAGGCGCTGATGAACGAAAACACCAGCCCCACTGCGAACAGCGGCACATCCGCCGCCGACAGCAGCGCCCGCTCCTTGTACAGGCTGTAGGCCCCGGCGCCGATCAGCGTGGGTATGGCCAGATAAAACGAAAAATCCGTTGCGGCCTTGCGGCTCAGGCCCAGCAGCATGCCGCCGATGATGGTGGCCCCGCTGCGGCTGGTGCCCGGCACCATGGCCAGGCACTGCACCAGCCCCACCTTGAGCGCATCGAGTGGCCCCATGTCTTCCACGCGGTGGATACGGGTGGCCGTGGGTGGCCGCTTCTCGGCCCACAGGATGATGAGCCCGCCAATGATGAAGGT
>DASWYJ010000052.1:0-6002 GCA_036405035.1 Burkholderiaceae bacterium | reverse complement strand
AGGTAGGTGTCGGCCGAGGCATTGCCGCCCAGCGCATGGGCCACCGTGGCCTCGCGCACATGCAATGCGCCAGCATCGGCATCCGAGTACACCGCCACGGTGTCGATGCCCATCGCCTGCGCGGTGCGGATGACGCGCCGGGCGATTTCACCGCGATTGGCGATGAGCAGACGCTTCATGCCGACGGCCGCTTCGCCACACCCATGATGCGCGACAGGATCTGCAGCATCACTTCGTCGGCGCCGCCGCCAATCGACGCGAGCCGGCCATCACGGTACATGCGCGAAACCTTGTTCTCCAGCGTGAAACCCATGCCGCCCCAGAACTGCAGGCAGGTGTCGGGCACGGTGCGGTTGAGCCGGCCGGCCTTGAGCTTGGCCATGGAGGCGAGCTCGGTCACGTCCTGGCCGGCCACGTACAGCTCGCAGGCGCGGTAGGTCAGCGCACGCAGGCTTTCCACTTCGGTCTTCACTTCGGCCAGCTTGAACTGCACCCACTGCTGGTCGGCCAGTGCAGCGCCGAACAGCTTGCGCTGCTGCGCCCAGTCGATCGTCCATTCAATGCAGTTGGAAAGGCTTTGCAGGCAGCTCGCCGCGCACCACAGGCGCTCTTCCTGGAACTGCTGCATCTGGTAAACAAAGCCTGCACCCTCGGCGCCGATGCGGTGGCGCTGCGGCACGCGCACGTTGTCGAAGTAGATGAGCCCGGTGTCGCTGGCGTGCATGCCGATCTTGCGGATCTTCTGCGCCACCTCGATGCCGGGCAAGAGCTTGCCGTTCTCGCGCAGCGGCACGATGACCAGGCTTTTGTTTTTGTGCACCGGTCCCTCGCCGGTGTTGACCAACATGCACATCCAGTCGGCCTGCAAGCTGTTGGTGATCCACATCTTCTGGCCGCTGATCACATAGTCGTCGCCGTCCTTGCGGGCAAAGCTCTTGATGCCCGACACGTCGCTGCCCGCGCCCGGCTCGCTGACGCCGATGCAACCCACGGTGTCACCGGCAATGGCCGGGGCCAGGAACTCGCGCTTCAGTTCCTCGCTGCCGAAGCGCGCCAGCGCCGGGGTGCACATGTCGGTCTGCACGCCAATGGCCATGGGCACGCCGCCGCAATGGATGTGGCCCAGCGCCTCGGCCATGGCCAGGCCGTAGGAGTAGTCGAGCCCGGCGCCGCCATGGGCCTCAGGCTTGGTCAGGCCCAGCAGGCCCAGCTGGCCCAGCCCCTTGAAGACCGTGTGCGCAGGAAATATCTCGGCGGCCTCCCACGCGTCGACATGCGGGTTGATGTGCTCGTCGATGTAGCGCTTCAGCGTTTTCTGGATTTCGAGGTGTTCGTGGATGTATTGCATGGAAGGCACCAGGGTTTCAGGAAGGGGTGGGCACAGCCCGCAGCGTGAACTGGCCCAGTGCCTGCGCACGGCCATTGAGCACCAGCTCCACCGGGTGGGCCCCCGGGTAGTGCACCCGGGTGGTCATTTGCGCGAGCGACAGGCGCTTGACCAGGCGCACGTCGCCCCGCGGCGGGATGTCGAGCGTCTTGAGCTTGAAGACCTTGGCACCGCTGCCGCCGCGGGCCTTGGCGTAGTGCACCCGCAGGTCGGCCAGCACCTGCTGGGGTTGGCGCCCGGGGTTGTGCAGCGTGCAGGCGATCTCCACCGTGCCGCCGATCACCGGCCGCGCCGGGGTAATCGACACATCGCGTACGTCGAGCGTGACGGCATGGCCCATGCCCAGTACGTCGAGCGCACCGGCATCGCCGCGCTTGACGACAAAGCGCAGCGCGTGGCGCACCAGGCGCTGGCGGTCGGCGGGGGCATCCACCAGCCAGCGGCGGGCGGTGTCCACCAGCAGATCGGGATGGTCCTTGCCGATATCACCCAGGTGGTTGGCCACCGAGCGGCGCACGTAGGAAGACGCATCGTCCTTCAGCCGGTCGAGCAGCGGCAGCACCGGGCGCGGGTCGTCCACGAAAGCGCGCAGTCGCGGTGCCCAGGGCAGGCGGGAGCGGGTGCCCTCGCTGACCAGCCGGCGCACATGCGGGCTGGGGTCGCGGGTCCAGGCCATCAGCTGCGCCAGCGTGGCCTCCCGGTGCTGCTCCAGGAAGGGGCGCAGGCAGAACTCCGCAGTGAAGCGCTGGGTCAGCGCATGCTGGGCCTGCAGCGACAGCGCAAGGTGGTCCAGGCCATGCGCGGCGATGTACATGCTGTAGGGCAGGTACAGGAAGGCGCTGCCGGAGGGCTGGCCCTCGCGGGTGGGTTCACCTGCGGCATCCACCGCGACCGGCGGGCCCATCGACGCCACCAGGATGGCCACCGCGTCGGGATAGGTGGGGGGCAGGTGCTGCCGCAGCGCCTCGGCGATGCGCTGGCCACGCGCCATCAGGCCCAATGCGGCGTAGCCCGGGGTCACGCTGGCCACGAAGGCGCGGCGGTTGAAGCCCGTCCAGGCGCCCTGCAGCATGCCGGCCAGTTGCGCGGGCGCGTCGGTATCCAGCAGGTATTGCAAAGAGCCCGCCATGCGCTGCCCCTACATCCGCGCCACGCCAAACTGCAGGGGCCGCGGCGGGCGGGCCGTGGCCTGCGCGCACAGGTCCAGGCACTGCGCCAGCACCGCGCGCGTGTCGCGCGGGTCGATCACGCCGTCGTCGAGCAGCAGGCCGGAGGTATAGAACGCATCGGCCTGGGCCTCGAACATCGCAACGATCTTGTCGAACTGCGCCTGCGACTGCGCCGGATCGGGCTGCAGGCCTTTGCGGGCCAGCGCGGCCTCGGTCACGATCTGCATCGTGCGGGCGGCCTGTGCGCCGCCCATCACCGCTGTTTTGGCGCTGGGCCAGCTGAACAGGAAACGCGGCGCATAGCCCCGGCCACACATGCCGTAGTTGCCGGCGCCAAACGATGCGCCGCACTGGATGGTGATCTGCGGCACGGTGGCGTTGGTCACGGCCTGGATCATCTTGCTGCCGTGCTTGATCATGCCGCCCTGCTCGCTGTCCTTGCCCACCATGTAGCCGGTGGTGTTTTGCAGGTAGACCAGCGGCTGGCCCAGCTGGCAGCTGCGCTGGATAAAGTGCGTGGCCTTGTTGGCACCGGCCACATCGATCGGCCCGTTGTTGCTGACGATGCCGACCGCGTGGCCGGCAATGCGCACCTGCACACACAGCGTGGCAGCGCCATACAGCGGCTTGAACTCCAGCAGCTCCGCGCCATCGGCGATGCGCGCGATCACCTCGCGCATGTCCACCGGCTGGCGCAGATCATCGGGCACCAGGCCGAGCAGTTCCTCTGCGCTGGCCACACTGCCGGGCTCCGCATTCGCGGGCCGGTGGGGCTCTGCCGAGTGCGCCACCACCGCCCGCGCAATGCCGAGCGCATGGCGGTCGTCTTCGGCCAGGTATTCGCCCAGGCCCGACTGCGTGGCGTGCATCTCGGCACCCCCCAGTTCCTCTTCGCTGGCCACTTCGCCGGTGGCTGCCAGCAGCAGCGGCGGGCCGGCCAGGAAGGCACGTGAGCGACCCCGCACCAGAATGACCACGTCGCTCAGCCCGGGCATGTAGGCCCCGCCAGCGGTGCCCGATCCGTGCTGCACGGTGATGACCGGAATCCCCGCAGCCGACAGCCGCGCGAGGTTGCGGAACAGCGCGCCGCCGTGCACAAAGCCCTCGACGCGGTAGCGCATCAGGTTGGCGCCGGCGCTCTCGACCAGGTGCACGAAGGGCAGCCGGTTCTGCAGCGCAATCTCCTGCACCCGCAGGATCTTGTCCAGCCCCATGGGCTGGATGGCGCCGGCTTCGATGCCCGAGTCGCTCGCCACCACCATGCAGCGCACACCCGACACCCAGCCGATGCCGGCGATCACACCGCCACCGGGCACCGATCGGGCGGCATCCGGCGTGTCCTGCAGGTAGCCGGCCAGGCTGCACAGCGGCAGCCACGGCGCACCCGCGTCCACCAGCAACGCGATGCGCTCGCGGGGCAGCAGCTGCCCGCGCTTCGCAAAAGTGGCGCGGGATTTTTCCGACGCACCGGCCGCACGCTGCTCCAGCGCGCGCAGCTGGGCGATGCGCGCCAGCATGGCCTCGCGGCGCCCCTGGGCCACGGCCGATGCGGCATTCCATGCCGAGGCAAAGGCGTTCATGGCTGCAGCACCCTGGGCACCGTGTGCCGGTGAAAACCGTTGAACGGCGCCACTGCGCCGCGCTGCTGCACGTCGGCGGAGGCCACTTCCATCGGCCAGCCCATGCGCACCTGCGGCCGCGCACCATCGACGCGCAGCACGGTGCCGGAAATGAAGGCCGCCGCCGGCGACAGCAGGAAGGCAATGGCCGCCGAAGTTTCGGATTCGGTACCAAAACGGCCCAGCGGCACCGTGCCCTGCATGGCGCGCAACATGGCGCCCGCCTCGGGTGGATAGTGGTCCATGCCGCTGGAGGCGATGTAGCCCGGCGCCACCGCATTCACCCGCACGCCGCTGCGCGCCCATTCCAGCGCCGCCGTTTCGGTGAAGCTCACCATGCCGGCGCGGGCCGCGCCGCTGTGGCCCATGCCCGGCATCGAGCCCCAGTTGTCGGCAACGATATTGACGATGGCACCACCCTGCTGCTGCATGGACTGCAGGTAGCACTCGCGCGCCACCAGGAAACCCACGGTGAGGTTGGTGTCGACCACGGCCTGCCAGCCCTTGGCCGTGATGGATTCCAGCGGCGTCATGTACTGGCCGCCGGCGTTGTTGACCAGCCCGTCAATACGGCCCTGCGCCGCCACAATGGCCGCCACCGTGCTGCGCACCGCGTCTTCCTGGCGGATGTCGCACGCATGGAAGCGCACATGGCCCACATGCGCGGCGCCGTCCACTGCGATCTCGGTCGCCACGTCCTGCAGCTTCTGCAGCTTGCGGCCGACCAGCACCACCTCGGCACCCAGCGCCGCCAGTCCGTGGGCGGTGCAGCGGCCAATGCCGGAGCCACCGCCGGTCACCACGATCACCTTGCCGGCAAACAGGCCGGGCTTGAAGACGGATTGGTAGCTCATGCGTCACCGTGAATGAAAAGGGCCATGGCGGTGGCGGTCAGGCCGTCGAGCGAGACGCCTTTGCGCCGGTTGAACCACTGCACCGACCAGTTCAGCGCGCCAAAGATCAGCAGGCGCGACAGCTTCACGTCGGCCTTCAGGTAGCCGCTGTCGTGCAGGGCCTGCAGCACCGGCGTCCACGACGCCTCGTAGGTGCTCTGCAGCGTGGCCAGCGTGCTGCGCTGCGCGGGCGTGAGCGAGCGCGCCTCGTACAGCATCACCGGGATGAAATCACTGCCGGGGCCAACCAGCACGTCGAAATGGTTGCGGATGAGCGCAGACAGCTGGCCGTGGGGAGAGGCATTGCGGGTGCGGGCCTTCTCCAGCGCGGCGGCCTGGCGCCCAATGGCCGCGCGCATGCCCTCCTCCATCACCGCGAACAGCAGAGCGCCCTTGCTCTCGAAATGGTAGAACGGCGAGCCGCTGCGCATGCCCACTGCGGCGGCAATGTCACGGGTGCTGGTGGCGCCAAAACCCTTGCGGCGAAACAGCTGCGCGGCCGACTGCAGCAGCGCCTGCCGACGGTTGCCGTCCTCGCGCTCGTCGGCGGTCTTGCGGGGGCGGCCGCGGGGGCGCTTGTCGGGAATGGCAGCATCGGGTGCTGCGGAGGAAGGCGCCGGAAAATCCAGCGCGGCAGGCAGATTCATGCGGCCGACCATACCAAAAGCCGTTATTTTTAGCAAGCGCCTGCTTGGTAAAAATAACGGGGGTATCCACCGCCCCCGTGAATGGGCAGGTACGCCCGCTAGTCGAGGAGCGTATCGGCCCAGGCCAGGGCCTGCAGGTGGGCCAGGTTGATCTGGTGGCTGGACAGCTGCAGCGCGCGGGCAGCATGGGCGAAGCCCTCGTCTTCGCCGCGTTCGCAGGCCACCGTCAGCTCGAGGAATGGCGCCAGGCGGCCGGTGCCGTGCAGCAGCGCGTCGGTCACGACCTC
>DASWYJ010000051.1:0-14578 GCA_036405035.1 Burkholderiaceae bacterium | reverse complement strand
GTGTCTCCTGGGGGTTGAAAGGGCAGAAAACATCTTTTGCCAATACGCTGGTGCGGGAAAGAGGGTAATCACCAACGCAGGCGGCCCGGGCTTTCACCTGCGCGACACCCCGCTGGTGCTGGCTGAACCCGATTACCATGGAGGCTGTTGCCATTCGCGTGCCCCGAGCCACCATGAACCAGCCCCCCCGTGCCGCTCCCACCCCCGTTTCCGAAGACCTGCAGCAGGTGCGCCCGGCGGCTGGCTATGCCGGTGATGTGGCGCCCGAACTGGCGTGGCAGTGGGTCCAGGGCGGCGAGGCGGTGCTGGTCGACGTGCGCTCCGACGCCGAGCGTGAATGGGTGGGTTTCGTTCCCGGTGCGGCGGCCGTGGCCTGGAAGCAATGGCCGGGCATGGCGATGAATGCGCAATTCGATGCGCAGCTCACGGCGGCGGTGCCGGCGGGCCGCAAGGTCGTGCTGCTGTGCCGCAGCGGCGTGCGCTCCATCGGCGCCGCGCGCCGCGCCACCGAACTGGGGCTGGAGGCGTACAACATCCTGGAGGGTTTCGAAGGCGATGCCGACGAGCAGGCCCACCGGGGCCAGCGTGGCGGCTGGCGGCTGCGGGGGTTGCCATGGCGGCAGAACTGATGGCCACCATGGCAGGTCCCGGGTGGTGCACACGATGACTTTTCTGGCCCTTGACGTTGGCAATACCCGCCTGAAATGGGCGCACTACGAAGCCCCCCATGCCGGCGCGCAGCTGCTGGCGCAGGGCGCGGAGTTCCTGGAAAACATCGACCGGCTGGCCGACGGCCCCTGGCGCGACCTGCCGGCGCCCGACCGCATGCTGGGCTGCATCGTGGCCGGCGACGCGATCAAGCGGCGCGTGCAGGAGCAGATGGAGCTGTGGGACGTGGTGCCGCAGTGGGTGGTGTCGGGCACCGGCGAAGCGGGCCTGACCAACGGCTATGACCACCCGGCCCGGCTCGGCTCGGACCGCTGGGTGGCGATGATCGGCGCCTGGCACCGCATCCGGGCGCAGGGCCCGGCCCGGCCCCTGGTGGTGGTGATGGTGGGCACCGCCGTGACGGTGGAGGCCATCGACCACAATGGCCGCTTCCTCGGTGGCCTGATCCTGCCGGGCCACGGCATCATGCTGCGCGCGCTGGAGTCCGGCACGGCCGGCCTGCATGTGCCCACCGGCGAGGTGCGTGATTTCCCCACCAACACCAGCGACGCATTGACCAGCGGTGGCACCTACGCCATTGCCGGTGCGGTCGAGCGCATGACGCAGCACCTGCGGGCCCACTGCGGCGCCGAACCGGCCTGCATCATGACCGGCGGCGCCGGCTGGAAAATGGCGCCGCACATGTCGGTGCCGGTCGATCTGGTGGACAACCTGCTGTTCGACGGCCTGCTGGAAATCGCCTCGCGCCGGTTCGCGGCTGCACCGGTTCTGGTTTGATCACCCTGTCGCTACAAAATATGTAGCAAAAGAGTGATGAATGGCGCTGGCCAGTGGCCAAAATCATTCAGAAATGGGCCGCCACCGCCGTTCCGCGTGGTTCATTCGCCCCAGGGCAGCATCAGCGTGACGATGGCCATGCGGGCGAATTCGGGCTCGAACTCGTCAATGATGGCCTGCGGGTCCGGGCACAGCGTGCTGTCGGTGATGACGCCGAACTGCACGCCGCCACCGTAGCTCAGGATCGACACGCCCAGCCCCACGTCGCCCGACTGCGGCACCCAGAACATCGTCTGCTCCAGCGTCGCATCGCAGAACCTGAGCTTGTCGCGCGGGCCCGGCACATTGGTCATGACCGCCGTGGTCTTCTTGCCGAACAGGTTGAGCATGGCGTCCTGCGCCGGCTTGATCAGCAGGCCCGCCACCGCCAGCAGGCCGAAAGCCAGCAGCGGCTGCGTGCTGCCCTTGAGCTGGCCCATGCGGCGGCGCACTTCATACACCCGCTCGATCGGGTTCTCGATGCCGATGGGCAGCACCAGCGGCACCAGGCCAAAACGGTTGCCGAGTTTCCAGGCTTCCGTCAGCGGCCGCAGATTGACCGGCACCATGGCGCGGATCTCCTTGCCCGCCACGTCATCGCCATGCGACCGCAGGTAGGCGCCAATCGCGCCGGCCACGCAGCTCAGCAGCACGTCGTTGATCGAGCAATTCAGCGCCTTGCCCACGGCGCGCACCTCTTCCAGCGGAATCGGCTGGCACCAGGCCACCTTCTTGGTGGTGCCGGGCTTGCCCTTCAGGCGGGTGGGGGAGTCGTCGGGCATCAGCGCCAGCGCGGCGCCGTCGCTGATGACCTGGTAGGCCAGCTTGGCCAGTTCGATCGAGCCGCCAATGCCTTTCTGCGGGTCGCGCAGCATCTCCAGCGATTTGGCCAGGTTGTTGCCCGTGGCATCGAGCGCCTTCACCGTCATGCCGGCCAGCGGCTTGATCAGCGCGTCGGCGATCCAGTCCTCGGCGCCCGCGGGGGCGACTTTCCTGCTGCGCACCGGCGGTTCGGTGCCGCCGTCGACCATGGTCATCATGACCGAGATCAGCGCGATGCCGTCGGCAATGCAATGGTGGATGCGGGCGATCAGCGCCGAGCCGCCCTCGTAGTCCTCGATCAGGTGGAACTGCCACAGCGGCCGGCGCGGGTCCAGCGGCTGCATCGCCAGCGCGGCCACGCGGTCCTGCAGCGCGGCCTGCTGCTCGCCCTTGGCTTTCTTCGGCAATTTCTCCAGTACCACATGCTGCGCGATGTCGAAGCGCTTGTCGGTGACCCAGGTGGCGCCTGCGGCGTCTTCCACCACCCGCTGGCGGAAACGCGGGTACTTGGTGAGCCGGGATTCGACCCGCTCGCAGACGGCGGCATGCGTCACGCCGGGTTTCAGGATCCAGACGCCGACGATCATCATCAGGTTGGAGGCCGTATCCATGCGCAGCCAGGCCGTGTCGACCTTGCTCATGCGCTCGCCCGACAGGCCCAGCGTGCCGCTGACCGCCTTGCTCACATTTTTCTGCACGCTGCGCGCGGCCTTGTGTGCCGAACTGCCGGCGCGCTGCGCCACGGGCGCCACCACGCTGCGTACCTTGTCACCGACTGCGCCAGCGGTCTGCCTGGCCTTGCTTGTTGCCACAACGCGGGTCACCATGTTCTTTGTCTCCGGCTCGCTTTTGGGGATGGCCCCTATTCTGAGGGGTGCTGAGCCCGTAAGATACCGCGCAGTTACCCGAACGCGTAGACGTAGCGTTCTATTCCAACCCGCAGGAGCACATGCCATGGCCGATCTGAAAGCCGCCTTCGAAGCCGCCGTCAAGAATTCCAAGTCGCTGACCGAGCGTCCCGACAACGCCACGCTGCTGAAGATCTACGCCCTGTACAAGCAGGCCAGCACCGGCGACAACACCGAGAAGAAGCCGGGCTTTGCCGACATGGTGGGCCGCGCCAAGTGGGATGCCTGGAACACGCTGAAAGGCACCAGCGCCGACGACGCGATGCAGCAGTACATCGATCTGATCGAGTCGCTGAGCTAGGCGGCAACGGCGCGGGCGGCGACCGCATAGGGATCGCGGCCACGCCGTCCGGCCAATCACCGGCCGGGTTCGCCGCCAGCGGGGCTATTTCTTCAGCGTGCAGCTGGTATTGAAAAAACTCCCACCATTCATGTTCAGGCCGATGCGCGGGCCGGCGAGCAGCTTGGCATTGGCTGCCGCCAGCGGGCCATTCTCAAAAAAGATTTTCCCCGCAGGCCCGATACGGTAGGTGCCCTTGGCGCCTGCTTTGTCGCGGTAGGCATTGGCCGAGAGGATGTGGATGTCGATGAATGCGTAGTTCAATACGCCACCCGCCAGGCTGTAACACGGGTAGATGCCCGGCACCAGCCTGTCGTCGGATTGCACCGACGCCCCGCCAGGGCGCAGCATCCAGAAAATCCTGCTTTCCGTTTTGTCGCTCTCGTCGAGCTTCACCTTGCAGAGGGTGCCGTCGACGGCAACAACCACTCCCGACTTGTTCTGCCGGTCGGTGACATGCGCCCCTATGGCGCATTGCGAGACATTCTTGAACTCGGCCGCCTCCACCATGCCATGCAGCGCACAGAGTGCCGAAAAAACCATGACCACCAGAGCGGGCTTTGTTCTTCTCATACGGGCAATCGTTTGCAATGGTTTGCGGTTGCGGAACGCGGGGCTCATTGGATGATATGCCGCTCACGCAGGGATGCAATTTGTTTTTCCGACAGGCCCAGCCCGCGCAGCACCACATCGGTATCCTGCCCCAGCGCCGGCGCAGGGCGGCGTTGGCCGCCGGGGGTGCGTGAGAGTTTGGGAATGAAGCCGGGTACCGCCACCGCGCTGCCGTCGGCCAGGGTTACGTTCTCCAGCATGCCGCGTGCCGCATAGTGCGGGTCGGCGGCGATGTCGGCCACGGTGTAGGCCTTGCCTGAAGGAACCTCGGCGGCGGCCAGAACGTCCAGTACCGTTTGCACCGGGTGCTGCGCGGCCCATGCGCCGATTGCCGCGTCCAGTTCCGCCACCCGCGCTACGCGGCCGGCGTTGCTGGCCAGTGCGGGGTCTCCGGCCAGATCGGGCCGGCCAATCGCCTGCATCAATCGCCTGAAGATGCTGTCGCCGTTGCCGGCGATCAGCGCCCAGGCGCCGTCGGCGCAGCGGTAGGCATTGCTCGGCGCAATGCCGGGCAGCGCGCTGCCGGCGGGCTGGCGCACGGCGCCGAAGGCGCTGTATTCGGGCAGCAGGCTTTCCATGCAGTTGAAGACGGCCTCGTACAGGGCCACGTCGATCACCTGGCCCTGGCCGCTGGTGTGCCGCTCGTGCAGCGCCATCAGGATGCCGATCACGCCATGCAGGCTGGCCAGCGTATCGCCGATGCTCACACCGGTGCGCACCGGCGCGCGGCCGGGCTCGCCGGTGAGGTGGCGCAGGCCCCCCATGCCTTCGGCCACCAGCGCGAAGCCGGGGCGGTCGCGGTAGGGGCCGGTCTGGCCATAGCCGCTGATGCGCAGCATGATGAGCGCGGGGTTCAGCGCCAGCAGGGCATCAGGCCCTAGGCCCCAGCCTTCCATGGCGCCGGGCCGGAAGTTCTCGATCAGCACGTCGGCCTCCCGCGCCAGCGTACGCACGATCTCCTGCGCCTCGGCCTGCCGCAGGTCCAGCGCCAGCGAGCGCTTGTTGCGCGACTGCACCTGCCACCAGACGGAGGTGCCGTCCTTCACCATGCGCCACTGGCGCAGCGGGTCACCGGTGCCAGGGGGTTCGATCTTGATGACGTCGGCGCCAAAATCGGCCAGCGTTTTGGCAGCGAAGGGCCCGGCGATGAGCTGGCCCAGCTCCACCACCCGCAGGCCCGCCAGCGGGCCGGTGCCGATCATTTCTTTTTCTTGGCGGCGGCAGGCGCTGCCGGTGTTTTGGCGGCGGGCTTCTTCGCCAGCAGCGCGTCGAGGTTTTTCACGATCTCGCCCTCGATCCTGTCCTTGAAGGCGCCGAGCAGGAAACCGAGTTGCGCGTCGAGCACAAAGCAATCTCTGGTCACTTCCAGCGTGCCCTTGACGCCGCTGCGGGTAAAGCGCACGCAGTCGCTGGTGTCGCCTTCCTCATAGGTGCATTCCATGTCGAACTTTTCCTCGGCCTGCTCGGCCCAGCGGAAGGCGATCTTGCGCGCGGCGGCCAGGCCCAGGGCGTGGTCGCGTTGGATGTGGATGTCAGGCACCGGGGGTCTCCTCGTTGGTCGGCGCCGGCACGGGGTGCTGCAGGCGCAGGTGCCGCTCCGGCCGGGGCAGGGCGGCGAGTTGTTTCACCGCATCATAGAACCGCGGCCAGTCGTGGCCTTCGCGGGCGAACAGCGCCTCGAAACCGGGCACCAGGTTGTCATACGCCGCCTGTGCGCCAAAGGCTGCGTTGTTGGCGCGGGCCACCCAGCCGTCGTAGCCGGCAAAACCGCCCCAGCCGGCCTTCAGCGCCGCATACTGCTGGCGGAAGTGCTGCATTGCTTCCGATTTCATAGCTAAAACACCAGCATCTGCGCTGGCCACAGCCTGATTTTGTTCCGATTTTGGGTAAATTGCGGCCAACTGGCGCCGGGTGGCGAGTGTGAGTGCTCGGAAGGCGGTGCGCCGCGCATCGAAGGCGGCATACTCGGCCCGCGCCGCCGGGCTGGCCTGCTCGGTCAGCCAGCGTGCACTGCCCAGCCGCTCCACGGCCGTGGCAAAGGATTCGTTGAACATCGTGTCGTCGGCGACGAACACCACCTGGTGCGCCAGCTCGTGGAACACCAGCCGCGCCAGCTCGCCCTCGGGGTAGTGGATGAAGGTGTTGAGCAGCGGGTCGCCACCCACCCAGTTGAGCCAGCCCAGCGTGGAATAGGCCGGCACGCCGTATACGCTCACCTCGAGCCCTTCGGCCTGCAGCCGGGCGGCTTCGGCGCGCGCGTCGGCTTCGGCGAAATAGCCGCGGTAGCCCACGCAGCCGGTGACCGGGAAGCACCAGGTTTTCAGCTCCAGCGACAGCGCCGGTGCGGCCACCACGTTCCACACGGCGGCGGGGCGCTGCAGATCGGCATAGCGGCGGTAGCTGGCGTTGTCGGGCAGGTGCAGCGTGGTCACCGCATAGTCGCGGATGCGCTGCGCCAGTGCCAGCCGGGCCTTGAGCGCGGCGCTGGCCTGTTCGTCGGCCAGCCAGTCGCCCACCGGCCGCGCGGCCTGCATCAGCAGCACGTGGCCCCGTACCGACTGCCAGTAGTACCCCACACTCTCGCCCAGGCCGGCACAGCCCGCCAGCAGGGTCAGCGCCAGCGCGGCGGGGAGCCGGGTGGCCCAGCGTGGAGCGGGGTGGGAGCGGGAAGCGGGAACGGGGCAGCGCGGCATATGCCGGGAATTATGGGCCGCTTTGCCGGCGCAGGCCGCCCATTGGCTACCATCCGGGTCGGGAGAGCCTGTTCATGCACGTCATTGATTCCATCGTTCGCGACGCCGAGGGCATTGCGCAGCTGCGGCGCGATATCCACGCCCATCCGGAACTGTGCTTCGAGGAGCACCGCACGGCCGATCTGGTGGCCGCGCAGCTGGCGCGCTGGGGCATCGAGACCCATCGCGGCCTGGGCAAGACCGGCGTGGTCGGTGTGCTGCGCAACGGCACGTCGGCGCGGGCCATTGGCCTGCGGGCCGACATGGATGCGCTGCCCATCCAGGAGTTCAACACCTTTGCGCACGCCAGCCGGCATGCCGGCAAGATGCACGCCTGTGGCCACGACGGCCATGTGGCGATGCTGCTGGCGGCGGCCCAGCACCTGGCCCGGCACCGCGATTTCGACGGCACCGTGGTGCTGATCTTCCAGCCCGCCGAGGAGGGCGGCGGGGGCGCGCGGGAAATGATCGACGATGGCCTGTTCGCCCGCTTCCCGGTGGACGCGGTGTTCGGCATGCACAACTGGCCGGGCCTGGCAGCCGGGCAGTTTGCGCTGAGCCCGGGGCCGGTGATGGCGTCGAGCAACGAATTCACCATCACCATCCGTGGCAAGGGCAGCCACGCCGCGCTGCCGCACAACGGCATCGACCCGGTGCCGATTGCCTGCCAGCTGGTGCAGGCCTTCCAGACCATCATCACCCGCAACAAGAAGCCGGTCGATGCGGGTGTGATTTCGGTGACCATGATCCACGCCGGCGAGGCCACCAACGTGGTGCCCGACAGCTGCGAACTGCAGGGTACGGTGCGCACCTTCACGCTGGAGGTGCTGGACCTGATCGAGCAGCGCATGCGCACGCTGGCCGAGCACACCTGCGCGGCTTTCGGGGCGCAGTGCGAATTCGTGTTCACCCGCAACTACCCGCCCACCGTCAACCATCCGGCGGAAACCGCCTTTGCGCGCGGGGTGATGGCGCAGGTGGCCGGGGCGGCCAACGTGCTGGAGCAGGAACCCACCATGGGCGCGGAGGATTTTGCCTACATGCTGCAGGCCCGGCCGGGCTGCTATGCCTTCATCGGCAATGGCGACGGCCTGCACCGCGAGATGGGCCATGGCGGCGGCCCCTGCATGCTGCACAACCCCAGCTACGACTTCAACGATGCGCTGATACCGCTGGGCGCCAGCGTCTGGGTGCGGCTGGTCGAGGCCTGGCTGAAGCCGCAGCGCGGCTGAGCCTCAGTCTTCCAGTTCGGCGCGGGCCATTTCCACGTCGAGCCGCTCCATCGCATCCAGGGGTTCGCACGAGGCGGCCTTCTGGTAGAGCGCGGTAGCCTCCTGCATCTTGCGGTCGCCTTCCACCATCACCAGCCCATTGGCGTATTCGATCATGCCGATGGCGGAACCGGGATGGAGTTTCAGGGCTTCCTGGAACATCCGCAGGCCCACGTCCTTCTTGGCGCCGTAGGTCATGCCGCCGATCAGCGTGCCCACCTTGTCGATCACTTCGGCATGGAAGGCGCCCAGCGCGATGTGGGCGTCGGCATGTTTCGGTTCGAGCTTGATGGTTTTTTCCAACGCGTCCTTGATCTGGGTGCCCAGCCCCTGCGCCAGTGCCTTGGCCACGCTGATGCCCTGGCCATAGCGGCCCAGCGCGTAGGCCTGCCAATACCAGGCGTTGGCGTGCCGGGGATTCTCGGCCGCCTGGGCTTCGGCGCGCTGCGCCACGGCCTGGAACAGGTCGAGCCGGGCCTTTTCCTTCTTTTCGAGGTAGGTCGCGTAGATGCTGGTGGCTTTGTTGGCCACCGTGAGGCCGGCGCCACCGGCTTTCAGGCCGGCTTCGGCGGCTTTCTGGAACTCACCGCTGTGGAACAGGGCCCAGGCGTCGAGCACGGCCACATCCTTGGGCAATGGCTCGGCATCGCCCTGGTGCAGTCGCGCCCAGTGTTTCCTGACGCTGGCAGCGTCGAACGCATAGTCTCCGGAATAAGGGAAGGGGGTCCATTTGGCCATGTGGTTTCTCCTGGCTGCGCGGCAGGGGGTGGGTGTCTCGTGGCTTCTTCTAGGCTTCGGCGTTCTGGTAGGCGCCGATCAGGCTGAGCAGGTGCATACGCTGGCCCTGCTCGAGGTAGGGCATCAGCAGGTTCAGGACATGGTGAGCACCACGCAGCAGCGCGGCCTGCGCGCTTTCGGGTTCCAGCGCCCGGCGCGGGTCGCGTACGTATTCGTAGCTGAGCCAGTAGGTGAGCACCACCACCATGCAGGTGGCGGTGGGTTCGACTTCGCGCGAATCGATCTTCACCGCACCGGCCCGGCTCATGCTGTCGAGCAGGGAGCGGGTGGCGCGGATCTTGTTCTTGAGCACCCACTGGAAATGGGTTTCCAGCCGGCGGTTCTTGCTCAGCAGGTCATTCAGGTCGCGGTACAGGAAGCGGTATTGCCAGATCAGTTCGAACAGCGAGTGCATGAAGAACCAGGCATCCTCCACATTGCGCACGCCGTCGCTTGCATTGAGCAGCTCGTTCAGGCCGCGCTCGTAGCGGTCGAACAGCGAATTGATCAGTTCGTCCTTGGCGGGGTAGTGGTAGTAGAGGTTGCCCGGGCTGATGCCCAGTTCGGCCGAGATCAGCGTCGTCGACACATTGGGTTCGCCGAACCGGTTGAACAGGTCGAGTGTTACTTCCAGAATGCGTTCTGCCGTGCGGCGTGGCGCTTTTTTCGCCATGAATGTCTACCTCGTTATGCGTTCACTGTACCCGACTCGGCCCGCGCTGAAAACCATGTTTTTTGGCGGGCACAGCAAAAAGGGCGCCGTGGCGCCCTTGGGTGTGAATGGCCGTTCCAGCCGGTGGTGTCAGTCGGCCTTCTTGGCGGGGGCACGCCGCGTTGTCTTGGCAGCAGGTGCCGCTTTGGCGGGAGCCGCCTTTTTGGCGGCAGCGCGAGGGGCGGCGCGCGCGCCCTCGACCTTGCGGGCCAGCTCTTCCACGCGGGCCGACAGCGCGGCAACATCCTTGGCCGAGGGTACGCCCAGTTTGCCCAGGGCTTTTGCCACGCGGTCTTCGAAGATGTTCTCCAGCTTGTCCCACTGGCCGGAGGCCTTGGACGTGATGTCGGAGGCCATGGTGGTCATCTTGCTGGTGGCTTCGGTGATTCTTTCCTCGGCGGCGGCCTGGGTCTTGCGCTGGATGCTGGTGCCTTCCTTGACCAGGGCTTCGAAGACCTTGCCGCCTTCTTCCTGGGCCTTGGCAAAAGCCCCGAGGCCGGCCAGCCAGATCTGCTGCGCAGAATCCTTGACGGTGCTGGACAGGTGGGCGCCCGTCTTCTTTTCGGCGCTGAGCTTTTGCAGTTTTTTGACCATGGGGTTTCTCCAGAATGCGGGGGGTCTTACGGGTTCCACGGGCCGCCAGGGGGCGGCCGGTGCTTGCCACACTGTACGCACAGCCCCGCGTTCAGGCTAGGGGGATGCGACTAAATTGCTAGGCACCCTTCCCTAGGGTTTCCACGGGTTTCTGCTGAACCGGCGCACAGGGGCTTTGGGCAAGAATGCAGAAGTCTAATTGGAGATTCACGATGCAGTATTTCGTTACCGGTGCAACGGGCTTTATTGGGAAACGCCTTGTCAAGAAATTGCTCGAGCGCAAAGGCTCGGTGGTGTATTTCCTGATTCGCAAGGAGAGTGCGGACAAGGTTGCGGGGCTGCGTGAATACTGGGGCGCCAGCGCCGCCCGGGTGGTGCCGGTGCATGGCGACCTGACCGCCAGAAAACTCGGCGTGGCGGCGGACGATGTGAAGAAGCTCAAGGGCCAGATCGACCACTTCTACCACCTCGCCGCAGTCTATGACCTGGGTGCCGACGAGGAAACCCAGGTGGCCGTCAATATCGACGGAACCCGCAATACCGTGGAGTTTGCCAAGGCCATCGACGCCGGCCATTTCCACCATGTGTCGTCGATTGCCGCGGCTGGCCTGTACGAGGGTGTGTTCCGCGAAGACATGTTCTCCGAGGCGGAGAACTACGACCACCCGTATTTCATGACCAAGCACGAGAGCGAGAAGATCGTGCGGCAGGAATACAAGGGCAAATGGACGGTGTTCCGGCCGGCCATGGTGGTGGGGGACAGTCAGTCCGGCGAGATGGACAAGATCGACGGCCCCTACTATTTCTTCAAGCTGATCCAGCGCATGCGCCAGCTGCTGCCACCCTGGATGCCGGCAGTGGGCCTGGAGGGTGGGCGCATCAACATCGTGCCGGTGGATTTCGTGGTGGATGCGCTGGATGTGATCAGCCACAAGACCGATATTGCCAAGAAGTGCTACCACCTGGTGGACCCGGTGGGCTACCGCGTGGGCGATGTGCTCGACATCTTCAGCAAGGCCGCGCATGCGCCGAAGATGAACCTGTTCATCAATGCCGCGTTGCTCGGTTTCATTCCCAAGAGCGTGAAAAAGGGCTTGATGGCGGTGGCGCCGGTGCGCCGCATCCGCAACGCGATCATGAAGGATCTCGGCCTGCCGGAAGACATGCTGAACTTCGTCAACTACCCGACCCGCTTCGATTGCCGCGAAACCCTGGCGGCGCTGAAGGGCTCCGGTGTGGCCTGCCCGAACCTGAAGGACTACGCCTGGCGGCTGTGGGACTACTGGGAACGCCACCTGGACCCCGATCTGCACATCGACCGCAGCCTACGGGGCACGGTGGCCGGCAAGGTGGTGCTGGTCACCGGCGGCTCGTCCGGCATTGGCCTGGCAGCGGCGCACAAGTTTGCCGAGGCCGGTGCCATCACCATCATTTGCGGCCGCGACCAGGACAAGCTGGATGAGGCCTGCAAGGAGGCCAAGGACAAGGGCTACCAGTTCGTGGCCTACGCGGCGGACATTGCCGACATGACCGATTGCGACCGCTTCACGCAATTGCTGGTGGAAAACCATGGCGGCGTGGATTTCCTCATCAACAATGCCGGGCGCTCCATTCGCCGTGCCATCGAGTCGAGTTACGACCGTTTCCACGATTTTGAGCGCACCATGCAGCTCAACTACTTTGGCTGCCTGCGGGTGACCATGGGCCTGTTGCCGGGCATGGTGGCCAAGCGCAAGGGCCATATCGTCAACATCAGCTCCATCGGCGTGCTGACCAACGCGCCGCGCTTTTCGGCCTACGTGGCCAGCAAGGCGGCGCTCGATGCCTGGACGCGCTGCGCCTCCAGCGAGTATGCGGATCTGGGCATCACCTTCACGACCATCAACATGCCGCTGGTGCGCACGCCGATGATCGCGCCCACCAAGATCTACAACAACGTGCCCACACTGGCGCCGGAAGAGGCCGCCGACATGGTGGCGCAGGCCTGCATCTTCAAGCCGGTGCGCATTGCGACCCGGCTGGGCATTTCCGGGCAGGTGATGCATGCGCTGGTGCCCCGCATTGCCCAGATCGTGATGAACACCAGTTTCCGCATGTTCCCGGATTCGTCTGCCGCCAAGGGCGACAAGAATGCCAAGCCGCAACTGTCGGCTGAAGCGGTGGCGATGCAGCAGATGATGCGTGGCATCCACTTCTAGGCCAAGCGCCAAGCGGGCATTGCCGCATGGCATGGGAAAGGGCGCCCCCGGGCGCCTTTTTTCATGGCGGGTGCCCCGGATGGATAATCCCGGCTGCTGTCTGGCCACCGGAGTGGGGCCGTATCGGAGAAAACGGCATGATTCTGGTGACGGGAGGCGCGGGATTTATTGGCGCCAATTTTGTGCTCGACTGGCTCGCGCAGTCAGACGAGCCGGTGGTCAATCTGGACAAGCTGACCTATGCCGGAAATCTGGAAAATCTGGCCCCGCTGCAGGGTGATGCGCGCCACCTGTTCGTTCGGGGTGACATTGCCGATGCGGCCCTGGTGGATGACTTGCTCGCGCGCCACCGGCCGCGTGCGGTCCTGAATTTCGCCGCCGAATCCCACGTGGACCGGTCCATTCATGGGCCGGAGGATTTCATCCAGACCAACATCGTGGGCAGCTTTCGTCTGCTGGAGTCGGTGCGTGCCTACTGGGGTGGTCTCGAGGGCCGTGAGCGCGCCGACTTCCGGCTGCTGCATGTGTCGACCGACGAGGTCTATGGCTCACTCGCACCGACCGATCCGGCCTTCCGCGAAACGCATCCGTACGAGCCCAACAGCCCGTATTCCGCCAGCAAGGCGGCGAGCGACCATCTGGTGCGGGCCTATCACCACACCTACGGCCTGCCGGTCCTGACGACCAATTGCTCCAACAACTACGGCCCGCTGCATTTTCCCGAGAAGCTCATTCCGCTGATGATCGTCCATGCGCTTGCCGGCAAGCCGCTGCCAGTCTACGGCGACGGCCAGCAGGTCCGGGACTGGCTGTATGTGCGTGACCATTGCAGTGCCATCCGCCGCGTGCTCGAGGCCGGGCGTGTGGGCGAAACCTACAACGTGGGAGGCTGGAACGAAAAGCCCAACCTGGAGATCGTGCACACCGTATGCGGATTGCTTGATGAGTTGCAACCCCGAGCCGATGGCCACTCCTACCGCGCGCAGATCTGCCATGTTGCGGACCGCCCGGGCCACGACCGCCGCTATGCCATCGATGCGGGCAAGATCGCCAGTGAGCTGGGCTGGCGTCCAGCGGAAACCTTCGAGACCGGCATCCGCAAGACGGTCCAGTGGTATCTCGACAACCAGGCCTGGGTGACCCGGGTGCAGTCGGGCGCGTACCAGCAGTGGATGCAGGCCCACTATGGCGCGCGCGGGGCATGAAGATACTGTTGTTCGGTAAGAATGGGCAGGTTGGCTGGGAGTTGCAGCGCAGTCTGGCGCCGCTCGGTAAGGTGATTGCGCTGGATCGCGCGAGTACAAATCTGTGTGGCGACCTCACACGGCCTGAGGATCTGGCGGAGACCGTGCGCAGTGTATGTCCGGATGTGGTCGTGAACGCCGCCGCCCACACCGCGGTGGACAGGGCCGAAGCCGAGCCGGAACTGGCGCATGCGGTCAATGCCGTGGCTGCCGGTGTGTTGGCCCGGGAAGCGGCTACGCTGGGTGCCTGGACCGTGCATTACTCGTCTGACTACGTATTCGACGGGAGTGGTAGCCGGCCCTGGCGGGAGACCGATACGCCGGCGCCATTGAATGTGTACGGGCGAACCAAGCTGGAGGGGGAGCGGCTGGTGGCCGCCATGAACCCGCGGCACCTGATTTTCCGCACCAGCTGGGTTTACGCTGCCCGGGGTGGAAATTTCGCCCGGACCATGCTCCGGCTGGCAGCAGAGCGTGATCGGCTGACCGTCGTGGATGACCAGTTTGGCGCGCCGACGGGGGCCGATCTGCTGGCCGACGTGACGGCCCATGCCGTCCGTGCGGCGCACCATCGGCCTGCGGTGCCTGCCGGGGTGTACCACCTGGCGGCGGCGGGCCGGACATCCTGGCACGGGTATGCGCGCTTCGTGATCGACTACGCAGCCCGGCTGCGCGGGCCGTTGCGGTGCCTGCAGGTCGACCCCGTCCCCAGCAGCGCATTTACTACGCCTGCTCGCAGGCCGCTCAATTCCTGTCTCGACACCACCCGCCTGCGCAACGCGCTGGACCTGCATCTGCCGCCCTGGCAGGACGGTGTGGAGCGCATGCTCCGTGAAACTCTCTGACCCTTCCGACATGACCCCACGCAAAGGCATCATCCTGG
>DASWYJ010000050.1:0-6024 GCA_036405035.1 Burkholderiaceae bacterium | reverse complement strand
GGCAACTACCAGGTGCAGCAGTACATCCCGCTGAACAAGCAGTTCACCGTGGCGCTGAACGGCGAACTGGGTTGGGGCAAGGGCCTGAGCGGCCGGCCGTTCCCGATTTTCAAGAACTTCTACAGTGGTGGCCTCGGCTCGGTGCGCGGCTTCGAGCAGGGCACGCTGGGCCCGCGCGACATCACGGGCTCCTTCATCGGTGGCTCGAAGAAGGTCACGCTGAACGCCGAAGTGCTGGCGCCGTTCCCCGGTGCCGGCAACGACCGCACGCTGCGCCTGTTCGGTTTCGTCGACGCCGGCAATGCCTTTGGCGACGACGATCCGGTGCGCTTCGGTGACCTGCGCGCCTCGGTCGGGGTCGGCCTCAGCTGGATCTCTCCGGTCGGCCCGTTGCGCCTGGCCATCGCCAATGCGGTGCGCAAGCAGCCTGGCGATAGAATCCAGAAACTCCAATTCCAGATCGGAACCTCGTTCTAATGAAGCATCCATTCCGTTATGTCATGGCTGGCGTCGCTGTCGCTGGCGCCCTGTTGTCCGGCATTGCGCAGGCGCAGGAGTTCCGCATTGGCTTTGTCAACACCGACCGCATCTTCCGCGAAGCCAACACGGCCAAGGCGGCCCAGAGCAAGCTGGAGCAGGAATTCGCCAAGCGCGAAAAAGAGCTGGTGGACAATGGCAACACGCTGAAGAACCTCTCGGAGCGGTTCGAGCGCGAGGCGCCTACGCTGTCGGAAAGCCAGCGTGCTGCCAAGCAGAAGCAGCTGATCGAGCAGGACCGCGACTTCCAGCGCAAGCGCCGTGAATTCCAGGAAGACCTGAACGCCCGCAAGAACGAAGAGTTGCAGCAGGTGCTGGAGCGTGCCAACAAGGTCGTCAAGCAGGTGGCCGAGACCGAGAAGTACGATGTGATCCTGCAGGAAGCGGTCTACATCAATCCCAAGCACGACATCACGGAGAAGGTCCTCAAGGCCCTGAACTCCGGCGGCAAATAAGCCCGTGCCGGGCAGCAAAAAAAACATCTCTCTTCGCCTGGGCGACATCGTTGCCGATCTGGGCGGTGAGCTGCACGGCAATCCCGACCTCGCCATCACCGGCATTGCCCCGCTCGACAGCGCCGGCCCCGGTGATCTGGCTTTCCTGAGCCATCCCCAATACGCGCAGCAACTGGCCACCTCGGCGGCCGGCTGTGTCATTGTCGGCATGGCCATGCGTGACCTGGCGCTGGCCCGGGGCAGCGCCATCCTGACCGACCAGCCCTACCTGTACTTTGCCCGCGCTACCCAGCTCTGGCGTCGCCAGCAGGCTCCCGCAGGAACGCCAGCCATCCACCCCAGTGCGGTGGTGGATGCCGAAGCGGTGGTCCATCCCACCGCGCGGATTGGCCCCCTGTGTGTGGTGGAGCGGGGTGCGCACATTGGTGCCGGCAGCTGGCTCAAGTCGCGGGTGACGGTGGGCGAATTCTGCAGCGTGGGTGAGCGCTGCATCGTGCATTCCGGCGTGGTGATTGGTGCCGACGGCTTTGGTTTTGCGCCGAACGCCGGTGCCTGGGAAAAAATCGAGCAGCTCGGCGCGGTGGTGATCGGCAATGACGTCGAGATCGGCGCCAACACCTGCATCGACCGCGGCGCACTGCGCGACACCGTCATCGAGGAGGGCGTCAAGCTCGACAACCTGATCCAGATCGGCCACAACGTACACATCGGAAAACACACGGCCATGGCCGGCTGTGTAGGTGTGGCCGGCAGCGCCACCATCGGCGCCCACTGCACCGTGGGCGGCGGCGCCATCGTGCTGGGCCACCTGACGCTGGCCGACCACGTGAACATCTCGGCCGCGACCGTGGTGACGCGCTCGATTCTCAAGCCCGGCCACTACACCGGCATGTTTCCCATCGACGACAATGCGGAGTGGGAAAAAAATGCCGCCACGCTCAAGCAGCTGCACAAGCTGCGCGAGCGCCTGAAGGCCCTTGAGAAAACGACAAAAACATGACGACGATGGACATCCACCAGATCCTCAAACAGTTGCCGCACCGCTACCCCATCCTGCTGGTGGACCGGGTGCTGGCGCTGGAGAGCGGCAAGCGCATCGAGGCGCTGAAAAACGTCTCGATCAACGAGCCCTTCTTCCTGGGCCACTTTCCGCACCGCCCGGTCATGCCGGGGGTGCTCATCCTCGAAGCGCTGGCCCAGGCGTCGGCGCTGCTGGCGTTCGACATGCTCGGCATCGCATCGGACGATACCTCAGTGTTCTATTTCGTCGGCATCGACGGTGCACGCTTCAAGCGGCCGGTGGAGCCGGGCGACCAGCTCATTCTCGATGTGGCGCTGGACCGTGTGCGCGCCGGCATCTACAAGTTCAAGGCCCAGGCCCGGGTCGACGGCGAGATTGCCGCCGAAGCCGAGCTGATGTGCACCCGCCGCAGCATCGCGTAAAAGGGCGCGGCGATGGCGATTCACCCGACTGCACTGGTTGATCCCGGTGCCGCGCTGGACCCGTCGGTCGACATCGGCGCCTACAGCATCATCGGGCCGCATGTGCGGATTGCGGCTGGCACCACGGTGGGTGCGCACTGCGTGATCGAGGGCCACACCACCATCGGCGAGAACAACCGTTTCTTCCAGTTCTGCTCCATCGGTGCGGCACCACAGGACAAGAAGTACGCCGGCGAGCCGACCGAGCTGGTCATTGGCGACCGCAACACGGTGCGCGAGTTCTGCACCTTCAACTGCGGCACGGTGCAGGATGGCGGCGTGACCCGCGTCGGCAGCGACAACTGGATCATGGCCTACGTGCACATCGCGCACGACTGCCAGGTCGGCAACCAGACCATCCTGGCCAACAACGCCACGCTGGCCGGCCATGTGCACCTGGGTGACTGGGTCATCATCGGCGGTCTCACCGGCATCCACCAGTTCGTGAAGATCGGCGCGCATGCCATGGCCGGTTTCGCCAGCGCCGTGTCGCAGGATGTGCCCCCCTTCATGATGGTCGATGGCAACCCGCTGGCGGTGCGTGGCTTCAATGCCGAGGGCCTGCGCCGGCGCGGCTTTGGGCCGGAGCGCATTGCTGCGGTGAAGCAGATGCACCGCGCGCTGTACCGCTCCGGTAAGACGCTTGCCGATGCACGGGCCGACATCCTGGCGCTGGCGCAGTCGGCGCCCGAGGCCGCGGCCGATGTGGCGCTGATGGACGGTTTCCTCGCGCAGGCCACGCGCGGCATTGCCCGCTGAGCCCATGGGCACCATCCCGACGGTGACGCAGCCTTCCGCGTCCACCGCTTCCCCGACAGTGGCACCACCATTGCAACGCCAGCCACACATGGCGCTGGTGGCTGGCGAGGCTTCGGGCGACCTGCTGGCAGGACTCCTGCTGCAGGGCCTGCGCGCCCGCTGGCCGGGCCTGCAGGCCGGCGGCATCGGCGGCCGGCAGATGCAGGCCCAGGGGTTTGATGCCTGGTGGCCCAATGACAAGCTGGCGGTACGCGGCTATGCCGAGGTGCTGCGCCACTACCGCGAGATTGCCGGCATCCGCAACCAGCTCAAGGTGCGCCTGCTGGTGGAGCGCCCCGATGTCTTCATTGGGGTGGATGCGCCCGATTTCAACCTGGACCTGGAGGGCACACTGCGCCGCAATGGGGTGCCCACGGTGCACTTCATCTGCCCGTCGGTCTGGGCCTGGCGGCCCGAGCGCATCCACAAGATCCGGCGCAGCGTGGACCACGTGCTGTGCATCTTTCCGTTCGAGCCGGAACTGCTGGCGCGCCATGGCATTGCGGCCACCTACGTGGGCCACCCGCTGGCCGGTGCGATTCCGCTGGAGCCGGACCGCGCCGCCGCCCGCGCCAGCCTGGGCCTGGTCGACAGCGACCCGGTGGTCGCGGTGCTGCCGGGCAGCCGGCGCTCGGAGGTGCAATACATCGCGCCACGCTTCTTTGCGGCGGTGGCCCGGATGCGGCAGGCCCGGCCCGATCTGCGGTTCGTGGTGCCGGCGGTGCCGGCCTTGATGGCCCCCATTGCCGATGCCGCCCGCGCCGCTGGCGTGGCTGCGGTGGTGCAGCTGGTGCCGGGGCAGTCGCATGCGGTGCTGGCCGCCTGCGATGTGACGCTGGTGGCCAGCGGTACCGCCACGCTGGAAGCGGCGCTGTTCAAGCGGCCGATGGTCATTGGCTACAACATGCACGCGCTGTCGTGGTGGCTGATGCGGCGCAAGCAGCTGCAGCCCTGGGTGGGCCTGCCCAACATCCTGTGCGGCGAGGCGGTGGTGCCCGAGCTGCTGCAGGACGCCGCCACACCGCAGGCGCTGGCCGACGCCACGCTGGCCTGGCTGCAACCCGGATCCGAAAGTGCCGTGGCCGCGCTGCAGCAGCGGTTTACCGCGCTGCATGCCGAACTGCTGCGCGATACCGCCCAACTGGCAACCGATGCGATCGACAAAATTCTTGCGGGCTGAACAGGCGCCGCTGGCCTGGGATGGCCTGGGTCTGCTTGCCGGGGTGGACGAAGCCGGCCGCGGGCCGCTGGCCGGCCCCGTGGTGGCGGCAGCCGTCATCCTCGATGACCTGCAACCCATCCACGGCCTGGCCGATTCCAAGAAGCTCAGCCCGCGCCGGCGTGAGCAGCTGTATGACGAGATCCGCGCCAAGGCGTTGTGCTGTGCGATTGCCGAGGCATCGGTGGAAGAGATCGACCGGCTCAACATCCTGCAGGCCACGCTGCTGGCCATGCGGCGGGCGGTGGAAGGCCTGCGGCTCAAGCCGGCCAAGGTGCTGGTCGATGGCAACCGCCTGCCGGTGCTCGACGTGCTGGCCGAGGCCATCGTCAAGGGCGATGCGCTGGTGCCAGCCATTTCGGCGGCCTCCATCCTGGCCAAGGTGCACCGCGACCGCTGGTGCGCCAGCGTCGATGCGCAGTTCCCCCAGTACGGTTTTGCCGCGCACAAGGGCTATGGCACGGCCGCCCACCTGGCGGCGCTGCAGGCCCATGGCGCCTGCCCGCAGCACCGCCGCTCGTTTGCGCCGGTGCGTGCCGCGGGAATCTGGGCCGGAGCCGCGGCGTGAGCAGCACCGGCTCCACCTTCATCCAGTCGCGCGACAACCCGCTGGCCAAGGCCTTGCGGGCGCTGGCGCAGGACAACACCGCCTACCGCAAGCAGGGCCGTGTCTGGGTCGAGGGTGACCATCTGTGCCGTGCGGCACTGCAGCGCGGCTGGAAACCTGTTTTGGCCGTTTTTTCAGAGTCTTTTTGGCCCGTGGCCAGCGCAGAATACACCGATGTTGCTATAGAAAATGTAGTGATCGCCGACCGCCTGCTGGCCGACATCAGTGGCCTGGGTTCGCCGGCGCCGCTGGGTTTTGTGCTGGAACTGCCCGCCGACGGCGTGGCGCTGGAGCCCGGCGTGGCCACCGTGGTGCTGGACCGGGTGCAGGACGCCGGCAATGTGGGCTCCATCCTGCGCAGCGCCGGCGCCTTTGGCTGCCGCCAGGTGGTTGCGCTGAAGGGCACGGCGGCGCTGTGGTCGCCCAAGGTGCTGCGGGCCGGCATGGGCGCGCACTTCGGGCTGCGCCTGCTCGATGGGGTGGATCCGGCGGTGCTGGACACGCTGGGCGTGCCGCTGGTGGTGACCAGTTCGCACCAGGGCCACCACCTGCATGCGGCGCCGCTGCCGTCGCCCTGCGCCTGGGCCTTTGGCCACGAAGGGCAGGGCGTCAGCGAGGCGCTGGCGGCGCGGGCCACGCTGGCCGTGCGCATTGCACAGCCGGGCGGTGAAGAGTCGCTCAATGTGGCGGCCGCCGCTGCCATCTGCCTGCATGCCAGTGCCCTGGCCGCCGGGAGCCCCCTCTAGATTGGCGTCCCGCGGGAGTCTTCCCTCCGGGAAAACCAGCGGTGCTCGGCTATAATGGGGGGCTTCCAAAGCATCACCTCACGCCTAGCGCATTCAAAGCCACTTCCCTCACAAAAGCAGCAACAGGAGATGTCTCTTGGGCGCGCTTGGGCGTAACCGCAAACCATCGGAGAACCCAGT
>DASWYJ010000049.1:0-3179 GCA_036405035.1 Burkholderiaceae bacterium | reverse complement strand
ACGCCACCGCATTCGAAGTCGAGGCTGTCTGGCTGGTGGAAGCCGCGGCACGCCGCCAGAAGTGGATTGACCAGGCGCAGAGCCTCAACATCTACATGGCCGGCGCTTCCGGCAAGAAGCTCGACGACATCTACAAGCTCGCATGGACCCGCGGCCTGAAGACCACTTACTACCTGCGCACCATGGGCGCGACCCACGCCGAAAAATCCACCGTGACGGCGGGCAGCATGAATGCCGTGGCCAGTGGCGGTGGCGGCGGGCTCGATGCCGCGGCCGCAGCGGCGCAGGCACAGATGGCCAGTGCTGCACCGGCGACCGATATCAAGTTCTGCGCGATAGACGATCCCACATGCGAGGCCTGCCAGTGAGCATCGCACAGTGCGCGCGCAACGCAACGCGATGCAATCGAACAACACAATGCAGCAGCGATAGGCATGGGCACTTTGCAATTCACATCGCTGCTCTCATAATTCGGGAAATGGAATTTTTATGCTGACCTGGGACGACGAAGTCAAGCCCACACCGCATCAAGCGCACACTGGCAGTTACGGCATTGCGCCGTCTGCGGCTCCCCTGTCTCCGTCCGCTGCACCCGTGCACACCACGGCAACCGCTGCAGTGCGTGCACCCACCGCAGCAGCACCTGCCGCGCGCCGCGTGAATGCGGCCGACAAACGCATCATCAACGGCCAGACCGACGTTAACCAATTAGTGCCGTTCAAGTACAAGTGGGCATGGGAGAAGTACCTCGCCACCTGTGCCAACCACTGGATGCCGCAGGAGGTCAACATGACCCGCGACATCGCGCTGTGGAAGGATCCGAACGGCCTGACCGAAGACGAGCGCCGCATCATCAAGCGCAACCTCGGCTTCTTCGTCACCGCCGATTCGCTGGCTGCCAACAACATCGTGCTGGGCACCTATCGCCACATCACTGCACCCGAGTGCCGCCAGTTCCTGCTGCGGCAGGCCTTCGAAGAAGCGATCCATACGCACGCGTACCAGTACATCGTGGAGTCGCTCGGCCTGGATGAGAGCGAGATCTTCAATGCCTACAACGAGGTACCGTCGATCCGCGAGAAAGACCAGTTCCTGATTCCGTTCATCGACGCCATCAGCGACCCGAATTTCCGTACGGGGACACCCGAAACCGACCAGACCCTGCTGAAGAGCCTGATCGTCTTCGCCTGCCTGATGGAAGGCCTGTTCTTCTACGTCGGCTTTACCCAGATCCTTGCCCTGGGCCGGCAGAACAAGATGACCGGTGCCGCCGAGCAGTACCAGTACATCCTGCGCGACGAATCGATGCACTGCAACTTCGGCATCGACCTGATCAACCAGCTCAAGCTGGAAAACCCCGGCCTCTGGACAGCCGAGTTCAAGGCCGAGATCAAGGCCTTGTTCATGAAGGCTGTCGAGCTCGAATACAAGTACGCCGAAGACACGATGCCGCGCGGTGTGCTGGGCATGAATGCCTCGATGTTCAAGGGCTATCTGCGCTACATCGCGAACCGCCGCGCTACCCAGATTGGCCTGGAATCGCTGTTTCCCAACGAGGAAAATCCTTTCCCCTGGATGAGCGAAATGATCGACCTGAAAAAGGAACGCAACTTCTTCGAAACCCGCGTCATCGAGTACCAGTCGGGGGGCGCGCTGTCCTGGGACTGAGCGCACCCATCACCCATGACGACCAGAACTCCATACCCGCATGACCGCGCCGCAGAGCGCAGCGGTCGGGTGTGCTCCCGTGTTTATGGCGCTGGGCTCTTGCCCAACGCCATGAATCGCTTCCTGCTGTCCAACAGGCATGAAGTGCTCTTTGTAACTTGATCAAGGAGAAAACAATGGCAACTGCAAAAAAACCGGCCGCAAAAAAGGCTGCACCGGCTAAAAAGGCCGCACCAGCCAAGAAGGCTGCACCGGCGAAAAAGGCCGCACCGGCCAAGAAGGTCGCTGCGAAGAAAGTAGCGGCGAAGAAGGCCCCGGCCAAGAAGGCCGCACCGGCGAAAAAGGCCCCTGCAAAGAAAGCCGCGCCGGCCAAGAAAGTCGCTGCGAAAAAAGTAGTCGCGAAGAAGGCGCCTGCCAAGAAGGCCGCACCGGCGAAGAAAGCCGCTCCAGCCAAAAAGGCCGCTGCCAAAAAGGCGCCTGCCAAGAAAGCTGCCGCGAAGAAGCCCGTAGCGAAAAAGGCAGCCAAGAAGCCGGCCGCCAAGAAAGCCGCGAAAGCACCCGCTGCCAAGCCTGCCGCCGCACCTGCGGCGCCTGCGGCCCAGACGACGCTCAATCCGCAGGCTGCATGGCCTTTCCCGACTGCCAGCAAGCCCTGAGCTTGCCCGGCATGCGTCCAGGCCCGATGCTCCGGCATCGGGCTTTTTTTATGGGTTATCGCCTGGCCAAGTCCACCCCTTTTCCAGCGTGTAATTCTGTGCACCAGGGCTTGCGACCTTGCACGCACCCATCTGGTTACCCAGCGCAGCGCAGCGGGCCAGTGACCAGCCACGCTCCAAACCAAAGAGCAAACCGCTCCGGAATGCATCGCCACACCCCGTAGGGTCACATACGGCACGCGGCCGCACCGGGGGCACATCCATCCGGCTCCCCATCGTCCAGATTTCACTGCCTGCGGCACCCCGCGTCACCACCAGACCGGAGACCTGCAGCGACAGGGCCGCGCGATCCAGCCCCGTGCGTTCGGCCAGCAGGCAGGCCTCGTACTCGTTCACCACCATCCAGGTTGCCAACACCAGCAGCCGGGCGAGTTCAGCGGCATCAAACAGCGGCAACGCCTGCCCCGGGTCGAACACGAAGGGGATGTGCGCGGTATCCAGCTGTATCGCCCGGCGCAGCATGGTGGACCGCTCGTCAGGTGCAATACATCCAATGGCAACGCCGCTGGCTGCTGGAATACGCAGGTCCACCGCATCCACCATGGCTCCCGGATGGAAAGCCGTGATCTGGTTGTCGTCGGTGTCCGTCACGATCATTGCCTGTGCCGTGGCCATGTGGGATCGCATCTCCACATGGGCGGTGCTGATGCCCATGCCGCGCAGGCGCTCCAGGTATCCAGCGCCATCCTCCCCCACCGCGGCCACCGGCAGCGGTGTACCACCCAGCAGTCGCAGGCCATAGGCAATATTGCCTGCACACCCACCGAACTCCCTGCGCAGCACGGGCACCTGAAA
>DASWYJ010000048.1:0-1504 GCA_036405035.1 Burkholderiaceae bacterium | reverse complement strand
GCGCTGCTGGCCGGCGACCCGGCCCGCTATCCGCCGGGCACGCAGATCGCGATCCAGACCGCCGGGCCGCGTGACGCCGACGTATGGTCCTTCACCGTGGAGGGGGAAGAACGGCTGGAATTGCCCGGTGGCGCCCAGGTTGGCACCAAGCTGGTGCGCCCGCCTCGCCACGAATTCGACCAGAAAGTGGAACTTTGGTTTTCTCAAAGTAACAATTTTTTGCCAATACGCATCAAATTGACTCAAGTCCGCGGCGATTATGTCGATCAACTCTGGCAAGGCAGTGAAACACCCTGACGAAACGGCCCCTCCGGGTCACTTGAGGAACAATTTCACGCAGCCACTTGAAACTGGCGCGAACGTTGCTAAATGGAGACAAGGACAATGGAACAGGCGATCGACAACATGCAAATGCTCTATGACTCCGAGGCGTTCGCCGTCGTGCACATCCAGCCCGATGCCGACCTGCCCCCTGCGCTGCATCCCACGCTGGTGCGGCATGGCTTCGAGATCGTCGACAAGCGCTCCGGCAAGGAGGTCTATCTCGACGGTTCCTGGGCCGAGTTGTTCCAGCAACACATCAGCGCGTGGCAGGCCAATGCGCCCACGCCCGAGGAAGTCGAAGAAACGCTGGAACGGTATACCGGTCTGGCACAGAACCCGGTGGTGATGCATTAGCTGTGCATCACTGGGTGGTTAAAGGAACAGAAAGGGACCTTCGGGTCCTTTTTTGTTGGGCGCGCGCAAGGGGAAATGCCGATCCATCAGAATCGGCAGGCCGTCACCTCCGGCTGATCCTTTCCTCATTTCTCGCGCCATGAACCCACTCCTGCGGCTCGCCGCGCTTTTCCTGGTCGCCGCAGCCGCCACGCTGGCCGGCTGCGCAACCACCCCCTCCGCACCGGTCGCCCCGGCCCGGATTGACGCACTGCTGCCCACCGACGTGATCCTGCTCGGCGAACAGCACGACGCCGCCGACCACCAGCGCATCCACCGCGCCGTGGTGGAGCACCTCGCCGCACGCGGCCAGCTGGCGGCTGTGGTGCTGGAAATGGCCGAACAGGGCACGACGACCGCCAGCCTGCCACGCGACGCCGGCGAGGCCGCCGTGCAGGCGGCCCTGCGCTGGGGCGCCGACGGCTGGCCCTGGCCGGCCTATGGCCCGGCGGTGATGGCGGCGGTGCACGCCGGCGTGCCAGTGCTGGGCGCCAACCTGCCCCGCAGCAGCCTCCGGGATACTATGAAAAACGAAGCACTCGATGCAGTGCTGACGCTGGCCAGTTGGCAAAAACAGCAGGAAAACATCCGCACGGGCCACTGTGGCCTGCTGCCGGAGGCCCAAATGGCGCCGATGGCCCGGGCACAGGTGGCGCGCGATGTGGCGATGGCGCAGACGGCGGCCAGCGCCGTGCGGCCGGGCCAGGTGGTGGTGGTGCTGGCGGGCAGCGGCCATGTGCAGCGCGACCTCGGCATTCCGCAGCACCTGCAGCCCCCGCTGCGCAGC
>DASWYJ010000047.1:0-11394 GCA_036405035.1 Burkholderiaceae bacterium | reverse complement strand
CAGTTCGCTCAGGTCTTTGGTGAGCGCGCTGATGCGGGCGGCCTTGTCGGCATAGGCCGGGTCGTCGCGCAGCAGGTGGCCGTAGTCCTTGACCGTGACGCCGCAGCCGGAGGCGTTCATCACCAAAGCTTCGGCGCCCGCCTCGACCTGCGGCCACCAGGCGTCGATGTTGGCGCGCATCTGGGCCTTGCCGCCCTCCTGGTCGTTCAGGTGGAACTTCACGGCGCCGCAGCAGCCGGCTGCCGGGGGCACCACGGTCTGGATGCCGGCGGCGTCGAGCACGCGGGCCGTGGCGGCATTGATGTTGGGCAGCATGGCCGGCTGCACACAGCCCGCCAGCAGCAACACCTTGCGGGCGTGGTGGCGCGTGGGCCAGGCACCGGCCGGCTGCGGCGCGGGCACCTTGTTCTTCAGGCCCTGGGGCAGCAGGCCCCGCACCCGCTGGCCTACCTTCATGGCCGGAGCAAACAGCGGCGAGGACAGGCCTTCCTTGAGCGCCCAGCGCAGCGCTTTTTCACCGGCAGGGCGGGGCACCTTCTCGTCGACGATCCTGCGGCCGATGTCCACCAGGTGCCCATACTGCACACCGCTGGGGCAGGTGGTTTCACAGTTGCGGCAGGTCAGGCAGCGGTCCAGGTGGAGCTGGGTCTTGCGGGTGGGCGCTTCGCCTTCGAGCACCTGCTTGATCAGGTAGATGCGGCCGCGCGGGCCGTCGCGTTCGTCGCCGAGCAGCTGGTAGGTGGGGCAGGTGGCGGTGCAGAAGCCGCAGTGCACACACTTGCGCAGGATGGCCTCGGCCTCGGCGCCGTCTGCGGTGTCCTGGAATTCGGGGGCGAGGTGGGTTTGCATGGGCGCGCCTCAGAGGTCGGGGTAAAGCCGGCCCGGATTGAAGATGCCAGCCGGGTCGAACTGCTGTTTCAGGCCCCGGTGGATACGCGCCACCACCGGCGAGGGCGGCGTGAATACCGTGTGCGAGGACAACTCATTCGCTCTAAAAACAGTAGCATGTCCGCCATATTCTGCGCTGGCCAGACGCACTTTTTGCACTTGATCCGGCGCAATTTGCAGCCACCGCTGGGCACCACCCCATTCCACCAGTGTGGGCCCGGCCTGCAGTGGCGGTACGGTATCGGGCAGGGCCAGGCGCAGCAGCACCTGGTCTGGCTGTGGGGCAAAGAAGGGATGGGTCTGTTCCCGCAGGGTGGCCCAGAAAGCCGCAGCGTCGGGCAGGAGCGCGCCGCCCATGCGGGTGCAGGCGGCCTGCACGGCCGCCTGGGCGCCCCGCAGGCGCACGCTCAGCACACCGGCATGCCAGCAGCTGGCGTTCAGCGGCAGCGGCTGGCCGGCCCAGTGGTTGAGCCGGGCAATGGCCTCGGCCTCGGCCAGCGTGAATTGCAGCGTGGCCTCGGCTGCGGGCACCGGCAGGACTTTCAGCGACACCTCGGTGATCAGCCCCAGGATGCCGAGCGAACCCGCCACCAGCCGGGCAATGTCGTAGCCCGCCACGTTCTTCATGACCTGGCCGCCAAACGACTGGTGGTCGCCCCGGCCGTCGATCAGCGAGAGGCCCAGCACGTAGTCGCGGGCCGCGCCGGCAGCAGCCCGGGCCGGACCGCTCAGCCCCGCCGCCACCATGCCCCCCACCGTGGCGGTGGAGATGCCGGAGCCGGCGAAGTGGGGCGGCTCGAACGGCAGGCATTGCTGGCGTTCGGCCAGCGCAGCCTCCAGTTCGGCAAGTGGCGTGCCGGCCAGCGCGCGGATGTACAGCTCGCTGGGCTCGTAAGCCAGAATGCCCCGCAGCACGCCGGTGTCGAGGGGCTCCCCCGCCAGCGGGCCGCCATAGAAATCCTTGCTGCCGCCGCCGCGAATGCGCAGCGGCGTGGCCTGCGCAGCGGCCTTGCGGATGCGCTCGGTGAATGCGGGCAGTGCGGTGTGCATGGCGCCAATGGTACGGCGCAAACCTTCAGCGCGCCGCCGCTGCCGGTTTCGCGGGCGACACCCTGCGGGCCGGCCGAACGGGCCGCAGCATGGCCGATACATCGAAGTACAGGTCGCGCTCGCGGCCGTCGGTTCCGCGCACCCGCCACACGTCGTGGGTGTGGCGGCCGGGACCGGGAGGGCGCTTGCCTAGCGCGGTATAGCGTTCCCCGTGGGCGATGAGCCAGGCATCAGCCTCGCTGGGCAGCACCAGCCGCAGTGCGGTGGTGGCGCTGCGGCCGTCGCCGCTGGCATCGATGGCACGTACCAGCGCCGTGGCAAAAGCGCGGTGGTGGCGCATCAGGTCGGTGTTGTGCTGGTGCTCGGCAATGGCGGCAAGCAGCAATTGCGCCTTGATAAAGGGCAGCTCGGCGATGGGCGCATATTTTTGCAACACGCCGAGCGCGCGGATCGCGTCGTCGCCACGGCCCGCCTCCCACATCTGCTCGGCCTGGCGCAGGGCGGCGGTGTAGTCTGCCTCGATGCGGCGGGGGTCCAGTGTGGGGCGCAGCAGGGTTGCGCGCAGCCACGTGGCACGGCGCTGCACCAGCGGCAGCCGCTCCTGCATGGTCAGTTCGGCCTGCGCGGGCCGCCACAGCGGAGCCGCCAGCAGGGCCAGCAGCACATGCCGTCGGCCGAAAGGGGCCGGCGACGATGCGCATGGTTCGGGGAGTGTCATCGCGTCTTGGTCTATCACGGGGAGCAGCCGGCCAGGGGGCCGCACCGGCTATTGTCGGCGATAGGCAGCAGCGGAGATGGCCAGGGGCCATGCCGGAATCCGGCCGGCCAAAAAAACTGGCCCGCAGAGCGGGGGCTCTGCGGGCCAGTGGATTCCCGCCATGCCAATGCGGGGGGGCGGGGCAGGTGGCCGGAGCCACCCGCCGCGGGGCATCAGCGGTTGTAGGCGGTTTCGCCGTGCGACGAGATGTCCAGACCTTCGCGCTCTTCCTCTTCGGTGACACGCAGGCCCACCAGCAGATCGACGATCTTGTAGGAGACGAAGGCGACCACACCGGACCAGACGATGGTGAACAACACGCTCTTGACCTGGATCCAGACCTGTGCACCCATGTTGAAGGTGTCAGGGGTCAAGCCACCGGTACCACCCAGGCTCTGGGCCGCGAAGACACCGGTCAGGATGGCGCCGACGATACCGCCGACACCGTGCACGCCGAACACATCGAACGCGTCATCGGCACCCAGCAGGCGCTTCAGGCCACCCACACCCCACAGGCAGACCAGACCCGCGATCAGGCCGAGCACGATGGAGCCCATCGGACCGACAAAACCGGCAGCGGGGGTCACGGCCACCAGGCCCGCCACGGCACCGGACGCAGCGCCCAGCATCGAAGCCTTGCCCTTGTGCAGCGATTCGCCCAGGATCCAGGACAGCGTCGCGGCAGCGGTAGCCAGCACGGTGTTGATAAAGGCCAGGCCGGCAGCCGCGTTGGCTGCGCCGGCGGAACCGGCGTTGAAGCCGAACCAGCCCACCCACAGCAGCGAGGCACCCACCATGGTCAGCGTCAGGCTGTGCGGAGCCATGGACTCCTTGCCGTAGCCGATACGCTTGCCGAGCACATAGGCACCCACCAGACCGGCCACACCGGCGTTGATGTGCACCACGGTACCGCCGGCAAAGTCCAGCGCGCCGTCCTTGCCGAGCAGGCCGCCACCCCAGACGATGTGGGCCATGGGCACGTAGCTGAAGGTAAACCACAGCACGGCGAACAGCAGCACGGCGGAGAACTTCGCACGTTCGGCGAAAGAACCGACGATCAGCGCCACGGTGATGGCCGCGAAGGTGCCCTGGAAGGACACGAACACGTATTCCGGAATGGTCGTCAGCGCGCCGAAGGTTTCCTGCGTCACGCCCTTCAGGAAGATCTTGTCGAACCCACCGAAGAAGCTGCCTTCACCGGCGAACGCCAGGCTGTAGCCGTAGATCGCCCACAGGATGCTGATCAGCGAGAAGATGACAAACACCTGCATCAGCACCGACAGCATGTTCTTGGACCGGCCCAGGCCGCCGTAGAACAGCGCCAGCCCCGGGATGGTCATCAGAATCACCAGCAGCGTGGAGGTCAGCATCCAGGCGGTGTCGCCGGAATCCACCTTGGGCGCAGGTGCCGCGGGTGCTTCGGCTGCGGACGCCGGAGCGGCAGGAGCCGAAGCAGCAGCTTCTGCCGGCTTGGCATCGGTCACTGGAGCAGCCGGTGCCGGGGTTGCCTGGGCAACCTGGACATCAGCAGGCTTGTCGGCCGGCTTGGCCTTGGCAACCGGCTTTTCAGCCACCACCGGAGCAGCGGGCGCAGCCGCTGCCGCCGGAGCGGGATCTGCCGGTGCCACAGCAGCTTCCGCCGGCTTGGCATCGGCGGCTGGCGCCTGGGCGATGGCACCGGTGCCGCCCATCAGCAGCCCCAGGCCCAGCGCGAGGGAGGCAAGTAATTTTTTCATAGCATGTCCTCTGTTGTTGTGCGACGGGCCTTACAGCGCTTCCTTGCCGGTTTCGCCGGTACGGATGCGCACGACCTGCTCGAGGTTGTAGACGAAGATCTTGCCGTCACCGATCTTGCCGGTGCGGGCCGCGCCTTCGACCGCTTCGATCACGCGGTCCACCAGCTCGTCGGCCACAGCCGCCTCGATCTTGACCTTGGGCAGAAAATCGACCACGTACTCGGCACCGCGATACAGCTCGGTATGCCCCTTTTGGCGACCGAAGCCCTTGACTTCGGTCACCGTGATGCCCTGCACACCGATGCCCGACAGTGCCTCGCGCACCTCGTCGAGCTTGAACGGTTTGATAATGGCCGTCACGAGTTTCATGACATCTCCTCCGTTTGGGTTGATCTTCAGAATGTCTTGGTCAACGACACCACGACCTGGCCTTTGCCGATGTCCTTGCCCGAGGTCGGATCAAAGAAGGTGTTCTTGCGGTTCGTCGACACGTAGGACAGGCCGCCGATGTAGCCCGAGCCACCGATATCCTGCGTCACGCCGATCTTGTAATCGGTGATCTTGCCGGCATCGCCGGGGGTGTTCTTGACCTTCTGGTAGCCGACATGGGCGTTCACGCCCAGGCCGTTGCCCAGGTCATAGGCAAAGCCCAGGTCCAGGTATGCGGAGTTCTTGGTGTTGGGCACCGAGAAGAAATCGCTGACAGCGTGGTAGTACTTGGCCGAGAACGGGCCGTAGCTGGCGCCGAAATAGATTTCGGTGTTGTCGATCTTGGGGCTGGAGCCGGGGTAGGAGTAGTACAGCGCGCCGATGTCGTAGCCGATGCCTGCTGCCTCACCCTTGAAGCCGCCGTAGAAATCCATTTCCAGGTTGGAGCCGGAATACAGCTGGCTGTTGATGTTCGAGTTCCAGTTGCCGAGGTAGAAACCCGACTTGTGGGCAAAATCGAAGCCGCCTTGCAGCGCGGGCTTCTTGTTGGTCTGCGAGATGCCGCGGAAACGGTATTCCGAGAACAGGCCAACGTTACCGGAGATCGTATATTCCGGCTCCGGAGCCTTGGCCTGGGCAAAGGCCACTCCGGAAGACAGCATGGCAACAGCAACTGCGGACTGGATGACTTTAGACTTCATTCAACGCTCCTGGTGAAAAGTGGATGTATAAAAGTTCGCAGGGTGATAAAGCACAGACTGTGCCATTCGGTCCGACCGCCCGAATGGCGATATGCCTGATGTTTCAAACAGGTGAACTTATGGTGCACCCCTGTTGATAGCCCCAGTAGCCGCACCAATGCAGTGCTTTCGCATCAAAAGAGGCCGATTTTTCGGCAAAAACGCACCAACATAAGGAATTCATGATGCAAGGCTTCTCGATGGTGCACAGCCGGGCGGTGTTGGGGCTGCAGGCGCCGGCCGTCACCGTGGAGGTGCATCTCGCCAACGGCCTGCCCAGCTTCACCCTGGTCGGGCTGGCAGAGACCGAAGTCAAGGAGGCGCGGGAGCGGGTACGCAGCGCCATCCTGAATGCCGGACTGGAGTTTCCTGCGAACAAGCGGGTCACGGTCAACCTCGCTCCGGCGGACCTGCCCAAGGATTCCGGCCGCTTCGATCTGCCGATTGCGCTGGGCATCCTGGCGGCAAGCGGCCAGATTGATGCCATGCGGCTGGAAGGACACACCTTTGCCGGGGAACTCTCGCTTGGCGGTGAGCTGCGCGCCGTGCGGGGCGCCCTGGCCATGAGCCTGGCCGTATACCAGACCACGCCCGGCGGCGAGGCCGGCACGCTGGTCCTGCCGGCAGCCAGCGCACAGGAAGCAGCGCTGGTGCCGGGCGCCCGGGTGTGTGGCGCACGCCACCTGCTCGACGTAGTGCAGCAATTTGCCCATGGCGATGCCCCGCCATCCGATGCAGGCGGCTGGGTGCGGTGCGAACCGGCTCCCCTTCCCGCACAGGCCAGCCACCCCGATCTGGCCGACGTCAAAGGCCAGGCAGCCGCCAAGCGCGCGCTGGAGATCGCTGCTGCGGGCGGACATTCGGTCCTGATGGTGGGACCACCCGGGTCCGGAAAATCCATGCTGGCGCAGCGCTTTGCCGGCCTGCTGCCACCGATGAGTACGCCCGAAGCGCTGGAGAGCGCCGCCATCGCCAGCCTCGGCGGCAGTTTCGACCCCCAGCGCTGGGCGCTGCGGCCCACGGCATCCCCTCATCACACGTCGAGTGCGGTAGCGCTGGTCGGGGGTGGATCACCGCCGCGCCCGGGCGAGATCTCGATGGCCCACCACGGCGTGCTGTTTCTCGACGAATTCCCCGAGTTTCCGCGCGCCGCGCTCGAGGCACTGCGCGAGCCGCTGGAGTCAGGCCAGATCAGCATCTCGCGCGCGGCCCGGCGTGCCGACTTTCCGGCCCGCTTCCAGCTGCTCGCCGCCATGAACCCCTGTCCGTGCGGGTTCCGCGGCAGCAGCATGCGCACCTGCCGCTGCACACCCGACCAGGTTGCGCGCTACCAGGGCAAGCTCAGCGGCCCGCTGCTCGACCGCATCGATTTGCACGTGGAGGTGCCGGCCGTGCCCGCCGAGGAATTGCTGCATGCGCCGCCCGGCGAAGGCAGCGATTTGGTGCGGCAGCGTGTCATCGCTGCACGCGCGCGGGCACTGGCCCGGCAGGGCTGCACAAACCAGGCGCTGCAGGGCCGCGAGATCGATACGCAGGCCCGGGCCGATGCCGACGCGCTGCGCTTCCTGCAGACCGCCGCCACCCGGCTCGGCTGGTCTGGCCGCAGCACGCACCGCGCCCTCAAGGTCGCCCGCACCATCGCCGACCTGGCCGGCAGCGACAGTGTGACCACCGCGCACATTGCCGAAGCGATCCAGAACCGGCGCGGCCTGCAGGCACCCCACTGATCCGGGTGCCCATGAAAAACCCGGCCATCCCCTGAAGAAGGCCGGGTCGTGGAGACGGCGCCGCAGCGCCGAATGGGTCGTTACTTCTTGTTGGCGGCCAGCTGGCCGCGCACCTCGCCACCGGTGTGGGCGGCGCTGTGGGCATTCAGGTACAAGCCATCTTTCACCAGCAGCAGGGCGTCGCTTTCGGCCAAGGTGGTATTGGCCGGTGTACGGTACACCTGCAGCGTGGGCTGGGTGGTGTCGCGAACGAAGTTGGTGATGACATCGCCGTTGCTGCCCCTCGGGCCGCGGTGGACATGGGCCATCGTGGGTGTGAAGCCGGTCAGCGTCATCTGGCCGAAGGCGCTGAAGGGCTTGCCCGAGTCCGGATCGAATGCGTAGAAGCCGATGCCGGTGGACGCGGTCACGACGGGCGGGCTTTCCTCGGCGCCGGTCATCGACGCAATGCGGACCTGGTAGCCGATCTGACCGCGGATCTCGCCGTCGGGGAAGGCAGCGGTATGCACGTTGAAGTACTGGCGTTTGGCGCGGAAATCAGCCAGCTGCGCGTCGGTCAGCACTTTGCTGCCGGTGTACTTGCCAGCGCCGGCAGCCGCCATGTCGATCAGCACATCACCCTTGGTGCCGATGGCACCGGTGTGCAGGTGGGCCATCGTCGGCGTCAGGCCGGCATAGGTGACCGTGACCTCGGCGTTCCTGGAGTCGGGATCGACCGCAATCACGCCGAGGCCGCTGGCCGTCGACTTGTTCTGCTCCAATTCCTGCAGGCCGGACAGACGGGCCAGCTGCACTTCACGATTGATCTGGCCGCGCACCTCGCCGTTGGGAAAGGCAGCGGAATGCACGTTGAGGTACAGGCCACCGGACTTGAATGCCGCAATCTGTGCCGGGTTGAGCACGGTGTTGTCCGGCACGCGGTATTGGTTGGCCTGGCCGGACACCTGCACCAGATCGATGAGGACGGCACCATTGGTGCCGGCCACGCCGGAATGGATGTGGGCCATCGTCGGCGTCATGCCGCTGACGGTAACCAGTCCGGACAGGTCGCCGCGGTCGGTGTTGAGCGTCAGCACGCCGATGCCGGTGGCCAGCGAGTGGACCTCCTCGACCTCCTGTGTGGTCGTCAGCTTGGTTTCGCGGACGGTGAAATCGTCGCCACCACCACAGGCCGCGACCAGCGAGGCGACCGTGATAGAAAGCGCCAACGCTGGAAGCCAGCGTGACAGAAAGCGGGGGGTCATGAGGAGTCTCCTGGGGTGTCGTGGGATTTGCAGAGGTGCTGCTCGAGCATAGGAACGAGCCCGCCATACGCCAGACAGCGGAAGGCCCGCCCCCATGTAGGCCAGGCAGTCGAACCGGTGATGGCCCGCGCCTACAAGGGTTGACCCGAAGACATCCAGAAGCAGAACGGCCCCGCCGGGGCCGTTTGGTACAGAAGGGGGAAACGCTGGCGCTCAGAACTTGCTGAGCTGGTCGTTGTTGATGCGCACGATGTTGCCGGCGCTCCAATTGGGCTGCGCCTCCTGTTCGAAGTTGCGGATGCTGCCGTCCTTGGCCTTGACGGTGGTTACCCAGACCTTCTTGGCGGTCACGCGCTTCTGCACCTCATTCCCCACCAGCCCTCCCGCGGCCGCACCACCCACGGTGGCAATGGTCTTGCCACTGCCGCCGCCAATCTGGTTGCCGAGCAGGCCACCGGCCACCGCGCCGCCGATCACGCCCAGCGCGCCGCCTTTGCCCTTGCGTGTTTCCTGTTTGACACTCTGCACCACTGCGCAGTTGTCGCAGAGCAATTGCGTCACCTTCGACTGGGCAGCAACACCCGTCGACAACAGCAGTGCTACCACCAGACAGAACAGTTTGGACATGATTGCTCCTCCATCCATGGGCATTCCATGGTGAACCTCCAGCGGGCGCCGGTCAAGTAAAAAGCCGTTCACCCCCCACAGGGTGAACGGCTTCCGGGTAAACCGCGCAGCTTTAGTAGGCGGAACCGGTGGCGTAGCCTCCGCTACTGCGTGCCGGCGCCGGGCTGTAGGCTGCGCTATCGACCCCGCGGATCACATTGCCATCCACCGTGACACGGGCGCCCACGGCCGGTGCGTTGGCCTGTTCCACAGTACGGACAGAGCCGTCTTCCATGCGCACGCGCACCTCGTAGACCGTCGTCTTTCGAACATTGCGTTCCACCGCGTTGCCGGCATAGCCGCCACCCACCGCGCCCAGCACCGTGGCAGCCGCACGGCCGCTGCCGTGGCCCACCTGGTTGCCGACAATGGCACCCAGCACACCACCGGCCACTGCGCCCACCCCGTTGGTCGGTGCGGCGCGCTGCACGGCGGTCACGGATTCAATGGCCCCGCAGTTCAGGCACACAGGGCGCGACGGTTGCTGCGCCACCGGATAACGGTCGGCTGTAGCCGGGCCCGCAGTGCCTGCCGGGTAGCCTTGGCCGCCATCGCGCGATGGATGGGGCGCAGCGGCTACCGGCCGCGGAGCGGGTTTGGGTGCAGGTTTGGGCGTAGCCACCACCTTGGGAGCCACCGGGGTCGACTCCAGCGGGATGGTCGGCTGGTTTGCCGCATCCACACCGCCGGAAGACGGCAGGGGTGACGCCAGGGCCACGGCCTCGGCAGGGGCCGCCGCCGGGCGCAGTTGCGTATAGGCCAGCGTGCCGCCCAAAGCCACCACCGCCGCACCCAGTATGCCAATGGCCAGCCACATGGGCTTGGTGTTGCCAGGCACCTGGCCGGGAGCCGGGGTAGATGATGATTGCAGACCGTTGTCCATGTTTTCCTCACTCAAAACGTTGTTCAATGCCGCTATTTAACGCCCTGAATGCGTCGCACGCTTACACATTTGATATCGGCCCGGCGAAGGTTTGTAACCTGCCGTAAGGTCAGTTTCCCGGCCGCACAGCCAGCGGATCGGGCCGCAGCGGCCCCTGGGGGCCATTCATCATCGCAGACAAGGCCTGCGCATGCGCATCCCGGCGCGATTCCTCCAGCGCACGGGCGCAACCCGCCGAGAACAGCAGGATGGCGGATGCAAAGAATATCCACATCAGCAGCACCACCAGCGAACCCGCAGCGCCGTACGCCGACACCACCGCAGCCGACGACAGGTAGGCTGCCAGCAGGTGCCGCCCCACGGTGAACAACGTGGCTCCCACACAGGCCCCGAAAACCAGGTCGCGCAACGGGGGCTTGGGGCCGGCGCTCAGCCGCATCAGGCCGACAAACAGGCCCGCACAAATGGCATAGGCCAGCACCTCGTTGAGCAGCATCAGCGCCTGTTCCAGCGCCAGCAGGTTGTCTGCCCAGCCGGCAAACAGGTTCAGCAGGGTGGAAATGGTGAGCGACACCAGCAGCAGGAAACCGAACGCCAGGATATAGGCCACACCCCGCAACCGCAGCGAAGCGCTGTACCACCACTTGCGGGCTGATGGCTTGCCGCGCCCATGCCACCACAACCGCTCCATGGCGGCCTGCAGCTCGCCAAAAACACCCGTTGCACCGAACAGCAGGATGCCAAAACCCAGTACCGAGGCCACCACCCCCTGCGCGGGCTCCTTGGCGCTGGACAGCGCGTCGCGCAATACCGCCGCGCCGTCCTGGCCCACCACGGTTCCGATCTGCGCCACCAGGCCCTGTTCGAGTGTGGCGCGGTCGATCCACCAGCCGAGCAGTGCCACGATCAGGATCAGCAGCGGTGCGAGGCTCAGGATGCCGTAGAACGACATCGCCGCCGCCATGCGGGCGCCTTCTGCGTCGGTCCAGAGTTCCACGGCACGCACAAAGGGGTGCCACGGCTTGGTGGTGTCGTTTGACGCGCGCACGACGCGGTCGACGGTTTTCGCAAACTGCATGCCGCCAGCCTACGCCCCCGCGCAGCCAGGTCGATCAGGCGTACCCGACAGTTGCTGTAGGTGCTGTCCGATACCCGTGCATCACAGGTTGGGCGCCAGCAGGCGCGACAGCTCCTGCACCGTGGCACCCTTGCGCTGCGCCAGGTCATGCAGCTGGTCGTCACCGATCTTGCCCACGTTGAAATAGACGCTTTGC
>DASWYJ010000046.1:0-4405 GCA_036405035.1 Burkholderiaceae bacterium | reverse complement strand
GGCTCGCCATAGTTGGCGTAGTCCAGCGTGGCCCAGTAGCGCTTGTCCAGTGCATTGAAGACGGCCACATTCAGGCTGGTGGCCTCGCTGAAACGCCAGCTTGCATTCAGGTTGAGCAGGCCAAAAGGAGATTGCACAACGGTGGCCGGCCCGGACGGGCTGGGCACATTGATGGCGTCCATGCGGCCCTGCCACAGCAGCTGTGCACCCACCTCCAGCGGCTGCAATGCGCCGGAGAAACGGTATTGTGTGCCGAGCTTCACCAGCCATTCGGGCAGGTTGGCGTAGGTCAGGTCGGCCACGTTACGCTGGGTGCGCACGCGCGTCACGCCGGCGGTGGCCTGCCAGCCGGGCGCGAGGCGCGTGGCCACATCCAGCTCCCAGCCGTTGCTGCGCGTGCCGCTCACGCCAACGTAGGCCGATCCACCGTCGGGCAGGCTGCCGGCCGGCTGGCTGCTGTCGCGCACGCCGTAGTTGTCCTGCTGGACTTCGAACACGGCGAACGAGGCGCTGACGCCGCGTTCAGCCCACTCCCCCTTAATGCCGATCTCGTTGCTGATGCCCTGGACAGGTTCCAGCGGGTTATTGAGCTTGTCCTTGTAGTTTTGCGGATTGAAGATGCCGGTATGGCTGGCATAGGCCGACAGTTCCCGGTTGATGTCGTACACCACGCCGAGGAAGGGCGAGGGCTCACGGCGTACCGACTGGCGTGCAGTGGTGCTGGTGTAGGTGCCCGCGGTGTTGTAGTTGTCGGTGTGGCGCCGCCAGTTGGTGAAGCGCACGCCTGTCAGCACCGACAGCGGGTCGGCGAGGCGCCAGCGCACCGATGCATACACGCCATCCTGCTGGGTGCGCTGCTCGGTGAAAGCGCCGGTGCGGCTGTAGGCCGGTACCGGTGCCGAGCCGTCCCAGCTGTACACATTGGGGATGCTGTAGCTCCAGCCCGCTACGCTGGTGTAGCCGTCGGTGTGGGTGGTGGTGCGCAGGCTGCTGAAGCCAATGGTCACGTCATGCTGGCGACCGCCCAGGCCGAACTTGCCGGTGAGGTAGGCATCCAGCGTGTCCTGTTTCTCCGTGCTACCGCCCACGCCGGCATAGAGCCGAACGCCAGTGCCCGTGCTGCGGTTGGGGAAGGGTGCATTGGAGACGGTGGAGCCGTAGCCGTAGGTGCGCAGGCTGAAGGTCTCGCCTTCGATGTGGTTGTAGCTGGCCTTGAACGACCACTGGTCGTTGAGCTGGTGGTCGAGCGTGGCGAACAGCGTGCCCGATTCGCGCGACCAGCGCGTCCACGACGGCGAGAAGCTGGTGGATACCGGCAGATTGGCCAGCCCGCCGTCCGAGGCGAAGCGCGGGATCGCTCCCCAGATGCCGGCGATCGGGTTGTTGCGCTGGCGCTGGTAGCCCACCGATGCGACCGTGGCGCTGCCGATGTCGGCTTCGACGACGCCGAGCAGGGCGTATTTGTCTTCCTCGTAGCGGTCGCGGAAGCTGTGGCGTTTCTGCGGCGCCACCACCCAGCGGCTGCGCACGCTGCCGTCGGCCGTCAGCGGCACGTTCAGGTCCAGCTCACCGCGGTAGTAATCCCAGCTACCCGCCGTCAGCGATACCGAGCCACCAAAGGTGCGCTGCGGCTTCTTGCGGATCAGGTTGATGGTGGCCGAAGGGGTGCCAACGCCGGTCAGGATGCCGTTGGCGCCACGCACGATTTCAATGCGTTCGTAGAGCGCGGTGTCGAACTCCTGGTTGGTGCTGGCGCTGTACGTCGGCAGGCCGTCCACCTGAAAGTCGGTGATCAGGAAGCCGCGCGCGTAGTACAGCGGGCGCTGGGTGTCATAGAAGCTGACGTGGATGCCGGTGGTGCTGCGCAGCACCGTGTCCACGCTGGTCAGCGAGCGCTGTTCGATCTGCGCCCGCTCCACCGTGCTCACGGACTGCGGCGTTTCGCGCGCGGTCAGTGGCAGCCGGGTGGATGTGCTCTCGCGTGCTCCAGTGATCGTGACGCCACCCAGGGCGGCGGGTTCGCTTTCCTGCGCCCAGATGGTGCAACACAGGCAGGCGGCTGCGACAGCGGTGAGGGATTTGGCTACGAATTGGGTGGTCGCTAGGGACGCATGACGGGCGAGAGCGCGCGGCTGATGGGGCATGATCTTCAGGTCCAAGAAAAGGCCGGATGGCGCGCGCCACGGCAGTCCGTGGCCATGAGGGTGGCTACGGACGGAACATGGCTGATTGCGGCGGGCGCTGCTCCGGCGACTGGGAGTTGGCTGCACCCGGGGGCGGCTGGCACCCGCTGCTGGGGCACCGCGCCATGGTGTGTGGCTGGGGCCGCGAGTACATCCCAGTAGTGAGAATGGTTCTTATTCGTGCGTTGTTTATGAGCAACGCTACACCGTCGCAGGTGCCCGTATCCGGGCCCGCCACTGCTGCCCGGGAGAGGGGCGCGGCGCAGCCGCTGCAGAGGCCAAAGCAGCAGTACCAGGCCGAGACGCGGGTGAGGGCGCGCGCGTCAATGCGTGGCTACCGCCACCGTACCCCGGCGGGGCTCTGGCGCCGGCAGCAGGCCGCCCACCTTTTGCGCGACCCGCACGCAGTCCTGCAGGTGCTGCTCACCCAGGTGGCGGATGGCGGCATAGCCGATCATGGCCGAAATGGCCTGCCCGGCCAGCGGCACGTATTTCACGGCCTGCTGGGTGGTCAGGCGCAGGCCCACGGTTTTGGCGGCCGTGATGATCAGGTCCTTGGTGATGAGTTTGCCCACCAGCATCGAGCCGACCAGTGCCACCGCCTTCTGTACCTTCTCGCGTTTGGCGGGGTCGAGCCGGTTGATCTGTGCCGGGCTCAGTCCGAACTGGGTGTTGATTTCCGGAATGATGTTGGTGAGCAGCGCCGCATCCACCGCCCAGTCGAGGCCGGGCACCGGCACGGCGCTGGCGGCGGCGGCAACCAGGGCACGCCGGTGCAGCAGCTTGCGGCTGCGTTCCACGGCGGCCACCAGCGCGGCATCGCCGGCAGCCAGTTGCATGGCGGAAGGCATGGCTGCTCCGTGCCGCCTCAGGCGGATTTCTTCTTGATCAGGCTGTAGATGAACAGCAGCACGATGGCGCCCACCACGGAGGCGATCCAGCCGGCTGGCTGCCCCTGCTGGTACCAGCCCAGTGCGCTGCCGACATAGCCGGCGATGAATGCACCTGCCACGCCCAGGAGTGCGGTCATGATGATGCCGAGGTCGTCCTTGCCGGGGTGCAGCGCGCGGGCGATGAGGCCCACGACCAAACCGACAATCAGGGTTCCGAGAAGCGAAAGCATGTCTGGCTCCTGTCGAGAATGAACACGGGAGCCAATATACCCCGGCTTCGTGTCTCCCTGCTCAGGCGCTGGCCTGTTCCAGCGCTTCGCTCAGTTCCAGCCACCGGGCTTCGTAGGTGGCCAATTCGCTTTGAATGGCTTTCAGCCGCTTGCCGAGGTCGGCCATCTCGCTGGTGTTGAGCGGCCCGGTCAGGCGGTTCTCGATCTGGCCCTGTTCGGTGGTGAGCTTGGCCATGCCGAGTTCGACCTGCTCCAGCTCACGCTTCAGGGGTTTGCTGCGGTCGGGCTGCACGGCCTGTTTGCGTCCATCGCGGCCCTTGGGCCGGTTATCAGAGGAAATACGGCCGCTGGCCAGCGCCGTATCTGCATTCTTTGCTCCTGATTTTGAAGCGTTCAGTTCGTCGCGTGCGGCTTCGCGCTGGCGCTTGGCTTCGTCGAGCAGGTAGCGCTGGTAGTCGTCGAGGTCGCCGTCGAACGGCGATACACCGCCGCGCGAGACCAGCCAGAACTCGTCGCACACGGCGCGCAGCAGCGCCCGGTCGTGGCTGACCAGCATCACCGTGCCCTCGAATTCGTTGAGCGCCACGCTCAGCGCCTCCCGGGTGGCCAGATCCAGGTGGTTGGTGGGTTCGTCGAGCAGCAGCAGGTTGGGACGCTGCCAGACCAGCATGCACAGCACCAGCCGGGCCTTTTCGCCGCCGCTCATGCTGCCCACGGCCTGCTTGACCATGTCGCCACCGAAATTGAACATGCCGAGGAAGCTGCGCAAATCCTGTTCGCGGGTGCCCTGGCCGTGGTTCAGGCCGGCGGCGGTGCTTTCCTTGGCGAGGCGGATCATGTGCTCCAGCGGGTTGTCGAGCGGGCGCAGCACGTCGAGTTCCTGCTGGGCAAAGTAGCCGATGTTCAGGCCCTTGCCTTCGGTGATGTCGCCGCCCGTGGCCTGCAGCGCGCGGGCCACGGTTTTTACCACGGTCGATTTGCCCTGGCCGTTGGCGCCCAGAATGCCGATGCGCTGGCCGGCCAGCACCGAGCGGCTGACGTTCTGCACGATCACCGTGGGCGGTGTGCCTTCGGGCGCGTCTTCCGGCGGCGGGTAGCC
>DASWYJ010000045.1:0-6454 GCA_036405035.1 Burkholderiaceae bacterium | reverse complement strand
CCTTGAAGCGGTCGATGAACTTCTGCAGGTGGGCGATCTTGTCCTGCTGGCGCGCAAAGGCGCTCTGCTGCAGCGACATCTGCTCGGCCCGCATGTCCTCGAACTTGCTGTAGTTGCCGCCGTAGCGCACCAGCTTGGCGGCGTCGATGTGCAGCGTCACGGTGGTCACGGCATCGAGGAACTCGCGGTCGTGGCTGATGACCAGCAGCGTGCCGGCATAGCGTTGCAGCCAGGCTTCGAGCCAGACCAGCGCGTCCAGGTCCAGGTGGTTGGTTGGCTCGTCGAGCAGCAGCAGCTCGCTCGGGCACATCAGCGCGCGGGCCAGCTGCAGGCGCATGCGCCAGCCACCGGAAAAGCTGTTGACCGGGTTGTCCAGCTCGCTGGTCTTGAAACCCAGGCCGAGGATCAGCGCCTGGGCGCGGGCGGGCGCGTCGTGGGCGCCGGCGTCGTGCAGCGCCATGTAGGCGTGGGCCATGCGGTCGCCGTCGTCGGTGGCCTCGGCGGCGGTCACTTCGGCCTGCGCGGCCACCAGGGTGGTGTCGCCCTCGATCACGAACTCGGTGGCGCTCTGCGAGGTTTCCGGCATGTCCTGCGCAACCTGCGCCATGCGCCACTGCGGCGGAATGAAGAACTCGCCGGCGTCTTCGTGCAGCGTGCCGTTGAGCAGCGCAAACAGCGTGGATTTGCCGGCGCCGTTGCGGCCCACCAGGCCCACGCGTTCGCCGGGGTTGAGGGTGACGGAGGTGGCGTCGAGCAGGACCCGGGCGCCGCGGCGCAGGGTCAGGTTTTTCAGGGTAATCATGTCAGGAGGAGAGGGGAACCAGGGCTTCGCGGGTGAGCAGCAGAACCTGCTCGTCCCCGGCGCTGGTGTCCAGCCATACGGTTTCCAGGGTAGGGAATGCGGCTTCGAAATGGGCGCGCTCGTTACCGATTTCCAGCACCAGCACGCCGCCGGGAGCGAGGCGGGCCGGAGCATCGGCCAGCAACTGGCGGATAAAGTCCATGCCGTCGCTGCCACCGGCCAGCGCCAGCACCGGCTCGGCCTGGTATTCGGCGGGCAGGGCGGCCATGCTGGCGGCATTGACGTAGGGCGGGTTGCACAGGATCAGGTCATAGGGGCCCTGCGCTTCGGCCAGGCCGTCGGAGAGGAACAGGCGCACCCGCTGCTGCAGCTGGTGTTTGTCCACGTTGATGGCCGCCACGGCCAGCGCGTCGGCCGAGATGTCGCAGCCGTCGACGTCCACCTCGGGCCAGGCCAGTGCGGCCAGCACGGCCAGGCTGCCGTTGCCGGTGCACAAGTCGAGCACGCGCAGGGTATGCGGGGCCAGCCAGGGGTCGATGCTGGCATCGGCCAGCAGCTCGGCAATGAAGCTGCGCGGCACGATGGCGCGCTCGTCCACGTAAAACGGCATGCCCTGCAGCCAGGCTTCGCGGGTCAGGTAGGCGGCGGGCTTGCGGGTGGCGATGCGCTCGGCCAGCAGCGCATCGACCTGCGCGATGGCGGCCGCATCCACCGGAGCGGCGAGGGTGTCGTCGTCGGCATCGAGCGGCAGGCCCAGCCGCCACAGCACCAGCCAGGCGGCTTCGTCGTGGGCATTGGTGGTGCCGTGGCCAAAGGCAATGCCCGCGGCCTGCAGCCGGGCGGCGCCGGCGGCGATCAGGTCCGCGACGGTCATGCGGGGCCACCGGCCGCGCGGGCATGCAGGTTCTCCAGCACGCGGCGGTAGATGTTTTTCAGCGGTTCGATGTCGGCCACCGCCACATGCTCGTCGATCTTGTGGATGGTGGCATTGCACGGCCCGAGTTCAATGACCTGTGGGCAGATCTGCGCGATGAAGCGGCCGTCGCTGGTGCCGCCGGTGGTGGAGAGTTCGGTGGTGATGCCGGTTTCGGCCAGGATGGCCTGCTGCACCGCCGCCACCAGCGTGCCGGGGGTGGTGAGGAAGGGGCGGCCGCCCACCGTCCATTGCAGGTCGTAGCGCAGGCCATGGCGGTCGAGCACGGCCTGCAGGCGCTGCTGCAGGCCCTCGGGGGTGGATTCAGTGCTGAAGCGGAAATTGAAATCGACCACCAGCGTGCCCGGAATCACGTTGCTGGCGCCGGTGCCGCCGTGGATGTTGCTGACCTGCCAGCTGGTGGGCGGAAAGAAATCGTTGCCGCGGTCCCATTCAATGGCCACCAGCTCGGCCAGCGCCGGTGCCAGCCGGTGGATGGGGTTCTCCGCGAGGTGCGGGTAGGCGATGTGGCCCTGCACGCCCTTTACGGTCAGCTTGCCGCTCATGGTGCCGCGCCGGCCGTTCTTGATCATGTCGCCGGTGCGCTCGACCGAGGTGGGCTCGCCGACGATGCAGTAGTCGGGCGTTTCGCCACGCTCGGCCAGCCAGTTGCAGACGTGCACGGTGCCGTCGTTGGCGGGGCCTTCTTCGTCGCTGGTCAGCAGGAAACCGATGGAAATCGCCGGGCGCGGCTGGGCGGCCAGAAATTCCTCGGTGGCCACGACCATCGCCGCCAGCGAGGTTTTCATGTCGCTGGCACCACGCCCATAGAGCTTGCCGTCGCGGTGGGTGGGGCTGAAGGGGTCGCTGGTCCAGGCCGTCAGCGGGCCGGTGGGCACCACATCGGTATGGCCGGCGAATACTATCAATTCAGGAGCTATATCGCCAGCATTGACGCTGGCTGCAGGCACAAAACCCTTGAAAAGAGCCCACAGGTTGGCAACCCGGAAGCTGTCCGGCCCGGCGGGCAACTGCGTGCAGGTAAATCCCAGCGCGGCCAGGCGCTCGGCCAGCAGGGTCTGGCAGCCGGCGTCGTCCGGCGTGACGGAGGGGCGCGCGATCAGGGCTTCGGCAAGCTGCAGCGTACGCGCCATCAGTAGTTCACATCCAGCGTGATGTCGGTGAAGACGGCGCCGTCGGCCCCGGCGGCGGGCTGCGGCGTGGGGGCCGGCGTGGCGCTGGGCGCGCGGAAATTGTTCTCCAGCTTCCACATCAGGTTGGTGGGCGAGTCGGCATGCGACAGGCCTTCGTCGCGGGTGACGGTGCCCGCGCCGATGAGCCGTGCAATGTCGTCCTCGAAGGTCTGCGAGCCCTCGGCCAGCGATTTCTCCACCGCCTCCTTGACGCCGGAGAAATTGCCCTGCTCGATCAGCTCGGCCACCAGCTTGGTGTTGAGCAGCACCTCGACGGCCGGCACCACGTTGTGGTCCACGGTGCGCAGCAGGCGCTGCGACACCACCGCCCGCAGGGCCGCCGCCAGGTCACCCAGCAGCGCCGGGCGCACCTCGACCGGGTAGAAGCTCAGGATGCGGTTGAGGGCCTGGTAGCTGTTGTTGGCGTGCATGGTGGCCAGGCACAGGTGGCCCGACTGCGCGTAGGCGATGGCCGACGACATGGTGTCGCGGTCGCGGATCTCGCCGATCATGATGACGTCGGGCGCCTGGCGCAGCGCGTTCTTCAGGCCGATCTGCAGCGACGCGGTGTCGCTGCCCACCTCGCGCTGGTTGATCAGCGACTTCTTGTTCTTGAACAGGTACTCGATCGGATCCTCGAGCGTGAGGATGTGGCCGGGCATGCGGGCGTTGCGGTAGTCGATCAGCGCGGCCAGCGTGGTGCTCTTGCCGGCGCCGGTGGCGCCCACCATCAGGATCAGGCCGCGCCGCTGCATGATCAGGCTGCCCAGGATGGGCGGCACACCGAGCGATTCGAGCGGCGGGATTTCCACGTTGATGCAGCGGATCACGGCCGCGTAGCTGCCGCGCTGGCGCATGCCGCTGATGCGGAAGCGCCCGACGCCCGGCATCGAGTGCGCGATGTTCAGCTCGCCGGTCTGCTCCAGCTCCTCGATGCGTTGCGGTGGCAGGATTTCGGCCAGCAGCGCACGCGGCGCGTCGGGCGGCAGCGGCTGGGCATTCACCGGCACCACCTCGCCCTTGATCTTGATCATGGCCGGGGTGTTGGCGGAGAGGAAGACGTCGGACGCATGGCGCTGCGCCATCAGCCGCAGGATTTGTTCCATCATGCCCATCGGTCAGCCCCTTGTGTCAGCCGCATTGCGCCGTTGCCCCGCTCAGTCGCGCAGCAGGTCGTTCAGGCTGGTCTTGGCGCGGGTTTGCGCGTCCACCCGCTTGACGATCACCGCGCAGTACAGGCTGTACTTGCCATCGGCACTCGGCAGGTTTCCTGAAACCACCACCGAGCCGGCCGGGATGCGGCCGTAGGTCACGGTGCCGGTGGCGCGGTCATAGATCTTGGTGCTCTGGCCGATGTACACGCCCATGGAGATCACCGAGTTTTCCTCGACGATCACGCCTTCCACCACCTCGGAGCGGGCGCCGATGAAGCAGTTGTCCTCGATGATGGTGGGGTTGGCCTGCAGCGGCTCCAGCACGCCGCCCAGGCCCACGCCGCCGGAGAGGTGCACGTTTTTGCCGACCTGGCAGCAACTGCCCACCGTGGCCCAGGTGTCGACCATGGTGCCTTCGCCCACGTAGGCGCCGATGTTCACGTAGCTGGGCATCAGGATCGCGCCCTTGGCAATGAAGCTGCCGCGCCGCGCCACCGCCGGCGGCACCACGCGCACACCGGCTTCCTGCAGCTGGGCGGCGTCCATGTGGGCGAACTTGGTCTGCACCTTGTCGTAAAAGCCGAGGTCGCCGGCTTTCACCACTTCGTTGTCCTTCAGGCGGAAGCTCAGCAGCACGGCCTTCTTGATCCACTGGTGGGTGGTCCACTGGCCCACGCTTTCGCGGGTGGCCACGCGCAGCCGGCCGGCGTTCAGTTCACCGATCACATGCTCGACCGCCTCGCTCACTTCCTTGGGCGCGCTCTTGGGGTTGAGGTCGGCGCGGTTGTCCCACGCGGTGTCGATGATGCTCTGGAGTTGTTGGGTCATGGATTTCTCAGGAACAGGATTGAACAAACTGCACGATGCGGCGGGCGGCTTCCACACACTCGTCGGTGTCGGCCACCAGGGCCATGCGGATGCGCTGCGCGCCGGGGTTATGGCCATGGGCCTCGCGGGCCAGGTAGCTGCCCGGCAGCACAGTCACATTGTATTGAGCCAGCAGGGCGCGGGCGAAGGCGGTGTCGCTGCCACCGCACACGGCGTCGGGCACCCGGGCCCACAGGTAGAAACCGGCGTCGGGCAGGGCCACGTCCATCACGCCGGCCAGCAGCGGGGTGACGGTGGCGAATTTCTCGCGGTACAGCGCGCGGTTGGCCTGCACGTGCGCCTCGTCGTTCCAGGCGGCCACGCTGGCCGCCTGCACCGCCGGCCCCATGGCGCTGCCGTGGTAGGTACGGTAGAGCAGGAAGGCCTTGAGCACCGCCGCATCGCCGGCCACGAAGCCGCTGCGCATGCCGGGCACATTGCTGCGCTTGGAGAGGCTGGTGAAGGCCACCAGGTTGCGGAAATCGCTGCGGCCCAGCCGGGCAGCGGCTTCCAGCCCACCCAGCGGCGCATCGTCGCGGAAATAGATTTCGCTGTAGCACTCGTCGGCGGCAATCACGAAGCCGTGCCGGTCGCTCAGCGCAAACAGCTTCTCCCATTCGGCCAGCGGCATCACCGCGCCGGTCGGGTTGCCGGGCGAGCAGACAAACAGCAGCTGCGTGCGGGCCCACACGGCTTCGGGCACGCTGTCCCAGTCCACCGCGAAGTTGCGCGCCGGATCGCTGGGGGCGTAGTAGGGCTCGGCGCCGGCCAGCAGCGCGGCACCTTCGTAAATTTGGTAGAACGGATTCGGGCACAACACGACCGGCCCGGCACCGGTGGTGTCGCGCACGGAAGGGTCGATCACCGTCTGCGCAAAGGCAAACAGCGCCTCCCGCGAGCCATTGACCGGCAGCACCTGGGTGGCCGCATCCAGCGCCAGGCCGTAGCGGCGCTGGACCCAGGCCGCACAGGCCGCACGCAGGGCCGGCTCACCGGCGGTGGCCGGGTAGGCCGCCAGGCCACCCTGGCGCGCGCTGTCGGCCAGCGCCTGCTGGATGAATGGGGGGGTGGGGTGTTTGGGTTCGCCAATGCCCAGGCTGATGGGCCGCCGGCCGGCCGGCGGTGTGATGCCGGCAAAAAGCTGCCGCAGCCGCTCGAAGGGGTAGGGCTGCAGGCGGGAAAGCAGGGGATTCATAAGCCCCCGATTATCGGGCCAAGCGCGGGTGGACCCGGCGCGGTGCGCCTGTTTCCGGCTTCCAGGGCCTCCCGCGGCCCGCTGGCCTGAAAAAATGCATGAAATTGGCCTCTGGCCAGCGTCATTACTAAATTTTTCGCTATAAAAGAAGAAGTAACCGGAAAGGCCGGCGCGGCAGGGGCTGGCGCCGGGAGCGCCACCGGGCTCGGGTAACATTGCCGGGTGTGCCGAGGCCGGTCGATTCCGCATCGACCGGCGGCCGGATTGCCGCAGCAGCACCTGCGGGGCAATGCCAGCGCGGGGCGCAGCAAAACAGGGTCTGCCGTGCGT
>DASWYJ010000044.1:0-19010 GCA_036405035.1 Burkholderiaceae bacterium | reverse complement strand
GCGGTGATCATGCCCTTGTAGCGCTCGAGCATGGCGGAAACTTGTTCGCTCTGGTCCGGGTGGATCAGCAGCACGATTTCATAATGACGCATGGACTCTCCTTCAGGTTGAAGCCACCCGCTGCGTCTGGTAGCGGTGTGGCAAGGGAACCTAGCATTATACCTGTTCCTGGGGGTACTGCCGTGCACCCACCGCCGTGAGCCAGCTGACCACCGCCGTCACCACCAGTCCGGCCGGCACACCGAATACGCCAGCCGAGATCGGCTGGATGCCGAACCACAGCCCTGAACCGGTCAGGCCGAGGTTTGCGCGCACTGCCGGAATGTTGATCACCATGTAATACAGCGTCAGGCCCAGACCGGCCAGCATGCCGGTGACGACGCCCGCCGCGTTGGTCCGGCGCCAGAAAATCCCGAGCACCAGTGCCGGCACAAAAGCGGCAGCAGCCAGCGAGAACGATGACGACACCAAGTACAGAATACCTGCCGGCTTCTGCGCCGCCACATAGGCCGCCGCCAGCGCCACCAGCAGCAGGACGAATTTCGACAGCATGACCCGCCGCAAGGCGGTTGCCGAAGGCTGCACCACCCGGAAATAGATATCGTGCGACAGCGCGTTCCCAATGGTCAGCAACAGGCCATCGGCGGTCGACAAGGCTGCCGCCAGCCCACCGGCGGCCACCAGCCCCGACACCACATAGGGCAAGCCCCCCAGTTCGGCCGAAGCCAGCATGACGATGTCGGCGCCCAGCAGCAGTTCACCCAGCTGCAGCACCCGATCGCCGTTCACATCGGATACCGCCAGCAGGGAGGGATCGACCTTTGCCCATTGCGTCAACCACTGGGGCAGGTCATCAAAACTGCGGCCCACGAGGTTTTGCAGAATCTCGTACTTCACCAGCACAGCCAGCGCGGGCGCGCTCACATACAGCATGCCAATGAAGATCAGGGACCAGGCAACCGAACTGCGCGCTTCTGCCACCGAGGTGGTGGTGTAGAAACGGGTCAGCAGGTGCGGCAGGCCGGCCGTGCCCACCATCAGGCAGAAGATCAGCGCGATGAAATTGAGCCGTGACAGATGGAATATGTCCTGTTCCTTCGCATCCCCATCCGGGTTGCCGGCAAAGGCCTGGGCATGCGGTGGCATACCGGCCAGCGGGCGGGCACGCTCCTGGTTGTCCTGTACGGCCTTGCCCCAGCGCTCGGTGGCCGAGCGGGCGTCGCGCGGCAGCGTGGCCAGCTCCCGGTTGATGGCAAATATGTCGATGGGATCCGCTGGCTGGGCATGCAATGCCTGCTGCCGGCGCAGCAGCGTGAGCCGTTCCCGTGCCAGTGCGGCGTCCACATCGTGCAGCTTGTGGGCGTAACCGTCTGCACGCTTCAGGTATTCGGCAATGACGGCCTTCTCCTGCGGCGAATCGAGCACCTGATGCTCCAGCGCGCTGATCTTGCTGATCTGCTGCCCGTACACCAGCGGCGCCAGCGGATTGCCCAGCTGCTTGTAGGCAATCCATGACACGGGTATCAGGAAGGCCAGCACCATGATGAGGTACTGCGCAACCTGGGTCCAGGTGACGGCCCGCATGCCGCCCAGGAAGGAACACACCAGCACGCCACCAAGCCCCAGCAGGATGCCGATCTCGAAGCGCACCCCGGTGAGCCACGAGGTGATGATGCCCACGCCGTAGATCTGCGCCACCAGATACATGAAGGAGCACAACACGCCCGATAGCGCAGCGATCACCCGGGGCCAGCGCCCGCCGAAACGCTGGCCGAAGAAGTCGGGCACGGTATACAGGTCGCGCCGGCGCAGATAGGGCGCCACCAGCAGCGCCACCAGACAGAAGCCCCCGGTCCAGCCCAGGATGTAGGCCAGTCCACCGGGTTGATCGGGCGTGCCCGAAAACCCCTGCAGGTAGAGGCCACCGGCCAGGCTGATGAATGAAGCCGCGCTCATCCAGTCGGCAGCAGTGGCCATGCCGTTGTAGATGGCCGGCACCCGGCGGCCGGCCACGTAGTATTCCGCCGGGTCGGTGGTGCGGTTGTAGATGCCGATGGCGGCGTACAGGATGATGGTGGCGAACAGGAACACCGCTCCCAGCCATTGCCGCGACAGGCCGGCCCGCTCGGCCAGCCCCATGGCCACCAGAAAAACGAGCAGGGTCACCACATAGATGCCGAACGTGCGGTGCAGCCGGTGCTCGTAGCCCCGCTGGGCCTGGAGCGTGGCGGCATCCTGCGGGGCTTCGGTCCGGTTGCCGACCCAGGCATTGACCACCACGATGGCCACGAACAGCACCAGGCAGCCTTGCGCCGCGAACCAGAAATTGACCGGCCAGCCCGCCACCTCCCAGGTGATGTCCCGGGCAAAAAACGTCAGCCCGAACGTGAGCGTCGCCCACACCACCAGCAAGCCGGTTTTGAACGCCACCGGCCGCGCTGCCAGCCGGTCAGCCAGCCGTGTCCATGTGCCCGGAGCGCCCTGTGCCATACCCAGCCTTCAGCCGCGGAACGGCCCAGCCTGCGCCAGCACCGGGCGGGCCTTCATGGCTGTGCCGCCAGGCGCTGCCAGGTGTCCATCACCGAATCCGGGTTCAGCGAAATCGACGCAATGCCCAGTTCGGCCAGCCAGAGGGCAAAGTCCGGGTGGTCGCTGGGGCCCTGGCCGCAGATGCCCACGTACTTGCCGTGGGCCAGGCAGGCGGCGATCACCTTGGCCAGCAGAGCCTTGACGGCCGGATCCCGTTCGTCGAAATCCTGCGCCAGCAGTTCCAGGCCGGAATCGCGGTCCAGGCCCAGCGTCAGCTGCGTGAGGTCGTTCGAGCCGATCGAGAAGCCGTCGAAGTGCTGCAGGAACTCGTCGGCCAGCACGGCGTTGCTGGGCACCTCGCACATCATGATGACCTTGAGGTCGCGCTCGCCGCGCTTCAGGCCATGCTGGCCAAGCAGGCGGATCACCTTCTCGGCCTGGCCCAGCGTGCGCACAAAGGGCACCATCACCTGCACATTGGTCAGGCCCATGTCCTCGCGCACCCTCTTGAGGGCCTGGCATTCCATCGCAAAGGCTTCGCCGAAATCGGCGCTCAGGTAACGTGCCGCGCCGCGGAAGCCGAGCATCGGATTTTCTTCTTCGGGCTCGTAGCGCGAGCCGCCGATGAGCTTGCGGTACTCATTGCTCTTGAAGTCGCTCAGCCGCACGATCACCGGCTTGGGCCAGAAGGCCGCCGCAATGGTGGCCACGCCTTCGCTGACCTTGTCGACGTAAAACGCCCGCGGCGAAGCATGGCCCCGCGCCACCGACTCGACCGCCTTCTTCAGGTCGGCATCCACATTCGGGTAGTCGAGGATGGCCTTGGGATGCACGCCGATGTTGTTGTTGATGATGAATTCGAGCCGGGCCAGGCCCACACCCTCGTTGGGCAACTGGCAGAAGTCGAACGCGAGCTGCGGGTTACCGACGTTCATCATGATCTTGGTGGTGATGGGCGGCATCACTCCCCGCTGCACCTCAGTCACTTCGGTTTCGAGCAGGCCGTCGTAAATGAAGCCGGTATCGCCTTCGGCGCAGCTCACCGTGACCAGCGTGCCGTCCTTCAGCAGCTCGGTTGCGTCGCCGCAACCCACCACGGCCGGAATACCCAGCTCGCGGGCAATGATGGCGGCGTGGCAGGTGCGACCGCCGCGGTTGGTGACGATGGCGCTGGCCCGCTTCATCACCGGCTCCCAGTTGGGGTCGGTCATGTCGGTCACCAGCACGTCGCCGGCCTGCACTTGGTCCATTTCGCTGATGTTGTGCACCAGCCGCACCGGGCCGGTGCCGATCTTCTGGCCGATGGCACGGCCCTCTGCAAGCACACTGCCCTTGCCGATGAGCTTGTAGCGCTGCTCGGGCGCGCCCTTGCTCTGGCTCTTCACCGTTTCGGGGCGGGCCTGCAGGATGTAGAGCAGGCCGTCGGTGCCGTCCTTGCCCCACTCGATGTCCATGGGCCGACCATAGTGCTGCTCGATCAGCACTGCGTACCGCGCCAGCTGCTCCACCTCGGCATCGGTCAGCGAATAGCGGTTGCGCTGCTCGGTGGGTACGTCGGTGGTTTTCACCAGCTTGCCGGTGGCGGCCTTTTCCTCGGCGGTGGCAAATTCCATCTGCAGCAGCTTGGAGCCCAGGTTGCGGCGGATCACCGCGCGCTTGCCGGCGGCCAGCATGGGCTTGTGCACATAGAACTCGTCCGGGTTCACCGCGCCCTGCACCACCGTTTCGCCCAGGCCGTAGCTGGAGGTGATGAACACCACGTCTTCAAAGCCCGATTCGGTGTCGATGGTGAACATCACGCCGGCAGCACCCAGATCGGAGCGCACCATGCGCTGCACGCCAGCGCTCAGGGCCACGTCGGCATGGGCAAAGCCCTTGTGCACCCGGTAGCTGATGGCGCGGTCGTTGTAGAGGGAGGCAAACACCTCTTTCATCTTGTGCAGCACATCGGTGATGCCCACCACGTTGAGAAAGGTCTCCTGCTGGCCGGCGAACGACGCATCCGGCAGATCCTCGGCGGTGGCCGAGGAGCGCACCGCAAAGGAAGCGGCCGGATTGCCGGCGCTCAGCGTGGCAAAGGCGTCGGTAATGGCTTTCTGCAGGTCGGCCGGGAACGGCTGGGCCTCGACCATCGCGCGGATCTCGGCGCCGGCCCGGGCCAGCTCGCGCACGTCGTCCACGTCGAGAGCGGACAGCCGGGCGTTGATGCGGGCGGCCAGGCCGTCGTGGGCCAGGAAGGCGCGGAACGCATGGGCGGTGGTGGCAAAGCCGGTGGGCACCCGCACGCCGCCGGGCAGCTGCGAGATCATTTCGCCCAGGCTGGCATTCTTGCCGCCGACGGATTCGACGTCGGCCATCCGCAATTGCTCAAAGGGAACCACCAGCGCATCGGCCGGAAATCGTTGGGACATGAAAAACTCCAAAAGTAAAACCGGGGGCGCGCCGTACCGGGCCGCGCAGGTGCGGGGCAGCAGCGATGGAGTTGTTGGAAGAGCCGCTGCCGCGCACCGAAATTCGTGCTTGCCGCGATTCTAGGCCCCGGGCCTGCACAAACTACACTGGCGCCAGCTTTTTGCCTGCCCAGAATCCCGCATGTCCAACCGCACCGTGTTTTTCATCTCCGATGGCACCGGCATCACCGCCGAAACCTTTGGCAACGCCATCCTGGCGCAATTCGAGATGAAGTGGCGCCATGTGCGCCTGCCTTTCATCGACACGGCCGACAAGGCCCACCAGGTGGTGCGGCAGATCAACCACACCGCCACCGTGGAGGGGAAGAAGCCCATCGTGTTCACCACGCTGGTGAATGCGGAGATTTCCAAGGTGATCCAGGACGGCTGCCAGGGCATGCTGCTCGACATGTTCAGCACCTTCGTGCGGCCGCTGGAAACCGAGCTGGGCCTCACCTCCAACCACCGCATCGGCCGCTTCAGCGACGTGAGCAATAGCAAGGAATACCACGACCGCATCGAGGCAATCAACTTCAGCCTGGCGCACGACGACGGCCAGTCGAACCGCGACCTGCAATCGGCCGACGTGATCCTGGTGGGCGTGAGCCGCAGCGGCAAGACGCCCACCTCCCTCTACCTGGCCATGCAGCACGGCCTGAAGGCGGCCAACTACCCGCTGATCCCGGAAGACTTCGACCGCCGCCAGCTGCCGCCCGCGCTGGTGCCGCACCTGAAGAAGATTTTCGGCCTGACCATCCAGCCCGAGCGGCTGAGCGAGATCCGCAACGAGCGCCGGCCCAACTCCCGCTACGCCAGCCTGGAGAGCTGCCGCCATGAAGTCGGCGAGGCCGAGGCGATGATGCGACGCGCCGGCATCCGCTGGCTTTCCACCACGACCAAGAGCATCGAAGAGATCGCCACCACCATCCTGCAGGAAATCCGGCCAGAACGGCTGGTGTATTGATTGCTTCATATTTTGTAGCATGAAAGCCAGCATCAACGCTGGCCGGAAGCACATTTGATGGTAAAATTGCGGGCGCGGCTGCCACGGTGCCACCACGCGACCATTCCCACGCATTGAGAATAATTCCTAATAAAATGGAAGGCTCTGCGTTTCCCGGTTCCATCGATGCCCGCGCCACCGCTTCCCGCCTTGCCCACCCGCCTGCAGCACTGCGCGACGATCAGTGCGGCGCAATGGTCGGCTGTGCTGGCCGGGGAGCCCCGGCAGGCCGCACAGTGGCTGCTGGCTGCGGCCCGGCTCGGCCATAGCGAAGCCCAGGCCGTGCTGGGCCAGTGGCTGCTGGATGGACACGGCCTGGAGCGCAACCCGGCCGATGCACTGACCTGGTTCATTCGCGCTGCCAAGCTCGGGCATGCCATGGGCATGAACATGGCCGGGCGCTGCTGCGAAATGGGCTGGGGCACAACCCGGAATGCCGAAACGGCGGCCCACTGGTATCGCCAGGCGGCCCACAAAGACCTTCCGGCCGGCATGTACAACCTGGCCAACCTGCTGGCGGCCGGCAGCGGCATCGCCCAAGACCATGCGGCAGCGCTGGCCTGGTACCGCAAGGCGGCTGACCTCGGCTATGCCAAGGCCATGACCAAAATCGGCCGCTATTACGAAGACGGGCTGGTCGTCGAGCAGGATCTGGATGCCGCCTTCTTCTGCTACCGCGAAGGCGCCGAGGGGGGCGACTTCCGGGGCCAGTTCTGCTACGCCGGCATGCTTGCAGCGCGGGGCCAGACTGCAGAGGCACTCCTCTGGCTGGAGAAGGTGCCCCACACGGCAACCCCTGCATATCTGGAACAGGTGGGCCAGTCGCTGCGCGATTCACCCCATGCCGAATTTCAGGCCATCGGCCGGCAGATGCTGGCAACACCCCGCACGCACGAGGGCAATCGACGGAGCCGATAGAATCCGCAACGCTATTAATGTAAATGATTGTGATTCCTATCTAATGTCCTACGAAGCAGGCCAGCCGGCACACGCCATGAATCCAACCACCCTGCTGTCCATGCAGTCCGCGCAGTCCGCTACGGTCCTGCGGCTGCAGTCCCCGGCTGACCGCGGGGTCGAGCCGGGCATGCTGACACGGCTGGCCGAACTGGGCTTTCTGCCCGGGGAAGCACTGACGGTATTGCGGCGCGGCCCCGGCGGGCGCGAGCCCATTGCCGTGCAGATTGGTGACACGGTTTTCGCTTTGCGCGCCATCGAGGCGGGCTGCATCCAGGTAACCCCGGGAGGCGCGGCATGAGCGGCGCCGAAGCCAGCCTGCCCCGCATCGCGCTGGTCGGCAATCCCAATTGCGGCAAAACCGCCCTCTTCAACTTGCTGACCGGCGCCCGCCAGAAAGTCGCCAACTACGCTGGCGTGACGGTCGAGCGCAAGGAAGGCTACACCCACCTGCCCGACGGCCGGCTGGTCTCCGTCATGGACCTGCCGGGTGCCTACAGCCTGAACCCCACCACCGCAGACGAACTGGTGATGCGCGACGTGGTGCTGGGCCTGCGGGACGGCGAAAGGCAGCCTGACGCCATCATTGCCGTGGTGGACGCCACCAACCTGCGCATGAACCTGCGGCTGGTCCTGCAGCTGCGCGCCCTCGGCCTGCCGATGCTGGTGGCGCTCAACATGATGGATGTGGCCCGTGCCCGCGGCCTGCAGATCGACGTGCCGCGCCTGTCCGCCGAACTGGGACTGCCGGTGGTGGAGACCATCGCCGTCCACAACAACCGCCTCGCCGGCTGGCTGGGCAAGGCGTCGGACAACGGACGCGACGCGCTGCTGCAAACCGCCCAGCAATCCCTCCCGCTGCCTGGATCAGAGGAAAAACAGCCCCTGGCCAGTACCCATACTGGCATTGATGCTTCGAAAAGCATAGCAAACGAGAGCCCAACCGACCCTACAGGCAACAGCACCGCACAGATGCTGGCCCTGCAGGCGCAGGTGCGGCACATCCTTGCGGTGGCAGTACCCAATGGCGCCGAGGTCAAACGCTTCAATCACCGCATCGACGCCGTCGTCATGCACCCGGTGTGGGGGCTGGTGCTGCTCGCGGTGCTGCTGTTCCTGATCTTCCAGGCCGTCTTTTCCTGGGCCAACGTGCCCATGGACCTGATCAAGGACAGTGTTGCCGGTGTCGCCGAATTCGCGCAGGCGCGCCTGCCGGATGGCCTGCTGCGCAGCCTGCTGATCGACGGCATCCTTGCCGGCGTGGGCGGCGTGCTCGTCTTCCTGCCGCAGATCCTGATCCTGTTCTTCTTCATCCTGCTGCTGGAAGATTCAGGCTACCTGCCGCGTGCCGCATTCCTGCTCGACAACGTGATGGGCAAGGTCGGGCTGTCGGGCCGGGCCTTCATTCCGCTACTGTCCAGCTTCGCCTGCGCGATCCCCGGCATAATGGCCACCCGCACCATCCCCAACTGGCGCGACCGGCTGGCCACCATCATGATCGCGCCGCTGATGACCTGCTCCGCCCGGCTGCCGCTGTATGCGCTGCTGATCGCGGCCTTCATACCGGAGCGCAGCGTAGGCTTTGCCAATTTGCAGGGCCTGACGCTGTTCGCGCTGTACGTCGCCGGCATCCTGTCGGCAATGGCAGTGGCCTGGGTGTTCAAACGCACCTGGATCAAGAGCAGCTACCAGCCGCTGATGCTCGAGCTCCCCCCCTACCGGCTGCCCAACGCCAACAACCTGCTGCTCGGCCTGTGGCAGCGGGCGCAGATTTTCCTGACCCGGGTCGGCGGCATCATTTTTGCGCTGATGGTGGTGCTGTGGTTCCTCGCGACCTTCCCTGGCCCGCCCGACGGTGCCACCGGTCCCGCCATCCAGTACAGCTTTGCCGGCATCCTGGGCCAATGGCTGGAGGTCGTATTCGCACCGATCGGGTTCAACTGGCAAATCAGCATCGCACTGGTGCCCGGCATGGCCGCGCGGGAGGTTGCGGTGGGCGCGCTCGGCACGGTGTACGCACTGTCAGCCACGGGCGATGAAACCGCCGACGCGCTCGGCCCGCTCATTGCGCAGACCTGGTCCCTCGCCACGGCCTACTCCCTGCTGGCTTGGTACGTGTTCGCGCCGCAATGCATCTCCACGCTGGCGGTGGTCAAGCGCGAGACCAATTCCTGGCGCTACCCGTTGCTGATGGCCGCCTACCTGTTCGCACTGGCGTACCTGGCGTCGTTCGTCACCTACCGCGTCGCGCTCGCGCTGACCAGCTGAGGAAATCCAGGTGCCTGATTGGCTGCAACTGCTGACCGTCTGCACCCTCGTCACGGTGTGTGCGCTCTACAGCTGCGCCATCCTGTTGCCACGGGCAGCCAAGGGCGGCATCGCCCGTCTGCTCGCGCGCCAGCTGCGCGGCCAGCCCGGGGCCACGCACACGGGCCTGATCCCGTCATTGCGCACCGCCCTTGAAGCCTATGCGGCTCGCCAGGCCACGGGCGGCGGCTGCGGGGGTTGCGGTAGCTGCGCACCTCCCCCGCCGGCAGCAAAAACGGCGCCACAGCCCACGGCCCAGCCCGTGCGCTGGCACCAACGCGACCAGCACAAATAGCCCGATACCGGGGCCCACCCCCCTGCGGCCAGCCATTGGCTTCGTTGCATATGCGCAACGCTCAGAGAATATTAATGAGATAGATTCGTATCTTCATTAAAATTCGGCCCTGAATCAGTTCAGGCAAGCCAATTTGCCGCGCCCGACCGCGGTGCACCAGCCAGCCTCTGACAACACCCGAACCAGCAATGGTTTGAAAATATTGGAGATCCCTTTGGCTCACAATCGCACCACAAAAAAACAACGTCGCTCCGACGCGCATTCCGCATCCCTCAACAAGCCCGCCCTGCTGCCCCTGGCCGCACTGATGCTGGCCGCTTCTGCGTCAGGCTGGGCCCAGGAAGCCCCGGTCGAGGCCGCCGCATCCGACAACAGCCAGCAGGCGCAGCCGGAACACAAGGCCGGCACCAGCACCGAGGCCCCTGTTGTGCTGGCCCAGGCCAGCCCCACTGCCGCAGGCACGACGGCCGAGGGCAAAACCCTCCAGCAAGTGACGGTGACCGACAAGAAGGAAGAAGTCCGCGGCAAGGATTCGGTGCGCGCCGAGAGCAGTAGCATCGGCAAGGGCAAGCAGCAGTTGCGCGACATTCCGCAATCGATCACCGTGGTGACCGAGAAGCTCATTTCCGACCGCAACATCGATACGCTCCGGGAAGCGCTGCACAGCACGGCTGGCGTGTCGTTCCTGGCAGCGGAAGGCGGCGAAGAAGACATTCGCCTGCGCGGGTTCTCGCTGGCCACCACGGGCGACATTTTTGTCGATGGCGTCCGCGACCCGGCTTTCTATGACCGCGACACCTTCAGCCTCGACCGCATCGAATTGCTGCGTGGCTCCGCCTCCATGCTGTTTGGCCGTGGCTCCACCGGTGGTGTGGCCAATCAGGCCACCAAAATGCCCCAGCTGGCCGATGAAAACGAAGTGACGGGCACCGTCGGCAGCCACAACTACTACCGCCTGGTCGGTGATTTCAATATCCGTACCGGCGAACAGGCAGCCATCCGCTTCCTTGCGATGAAAACCCAGGCCGACAACAACGGCAGCGGTTCCAGCCTCGACAAGAAGGGCTTCGCGGCCGGCTACAGCTTCGGCATCGGCACGGCCAACGAGTTCTACGCGGGCCTGTACTACCTCGACAACCGCAACGGTATCAACTACGGCATGCCATGGATTCGCCGCTCGGCCGCCGACGCCACGTCAACCGTCATCCCCATCGATCCAACAGCCTACTACGGCGCCGGCAGCGACCGGAACTACGGTGGCGCGCAATTCCTGACCTTGGGCCACACCCGCCGCTTCGACGGCGGCAGTGAACTCAAGACCGTGGTGCGCAAGGGCTACTATGACCGCGACCAGCGCGCAGGCACAATCCGTTTTGCGGGTACGTCACCAACGGCGACAAACCCGCTCTTCAATCCTGCGGCAGTCACCCTCGCCAATCTCAATGGCAATACGGTGCTGAACCGCGGCGCGCAGAACAAGATCCAGGATCTGGATACTCTGTATGTGCAGAGTGATTTCAGCGGCAAGTTCCAGGGTTTTGGCGGCACCCACGCTGTTCTGGCCGGCATTGATTTCGCACATGAAAAGTTCAACAACTTCGGTGCCAGCAACATCGGCACCAAGCCACAAACATTCATCGGCGCTCAGGATGATCGGGGTAGCATCAACGAAGGTCTGCGCGTTCTGAGCATTCAGCGCAATTTCGATGCCAAGAATATCGGCATTTACGGACAGGATCTGCTGCAGTTCGCGCCGGCCTGGAAGTTCCTCGCCGGCCTGCGCTACGACAATTTCAAGGGACAGTACCGGTCGCCCACAGGCACCGCCACGGCAGCCTCCTACAACGCCCGCACCGATTCGCTCTGGAGCAAGCGTGTGGGCCTGCTGTTCCAGCCGAACGAACTGCACTCGTACCATATTTCGTACGGCACCTCGTTCAATACCTCGGGTGACACCTACCAGTACGACGACCAGACTGCCAATACGCCACCGGAGAGTAGTGAAAACTTCGAGATCGGTGCCAAGCTCGATTCGGCCGACAAGCGTTTCACCACGCGTCTGGCGATCTTCCGCGCCGTCAAGAAGAACGAACGCAACCGTGACCCCGATTCCGCCGCCGTGGCCAACCTGCTGTCGGGCAAGCGCCATGCTTCGGGGTTCGAAATCGACCTGACCGGTCGCCTGACCCCGGCGCTGGAGATGTTTGCATCGTACGCGTGGATTCCCGACGCCAAGATCGACGTGGGCGCACCAGGCTCGGTCCCCGGTGTGGGTGAAGGGGCGGGTACCCGCTCGTCGCTGACACCCAAGCACAGCGGCACCATTTTCGCGACGTACCAGGTCACCCCCAAGATCCGTCTGGGAGGTGGCCTGAACTTCCGCAGCGAACAAACACCCAACCGCAACCCGGCCGGCATTGTGGCCGACAGCTTTGTCACGGCCGATCTGCTGGCCGAATACAAGTTCAATCCGGACCTGGCGCTCAAGCTGAACGTGACCAACGTTTCCAACAAGCTCTATGCGGACGCGTTGTACACCGGCCACTACATTCCCGGTTTCGGCCGGCTGGTGCAGCTGTCGCTGAACGCCAAGTTCTGATTCAGGCTATCGCCCGGTCCTGAAGCGTGGCCTCCATGGAGGCCACGCTTTTTGGCATTCACGGCAGAATTGCACCATGCTGATCCAATTGCCCCAGGTTCTGACGGATGTCGAAGTCCGGCATGCCAGAAGCCTGCTGGATGCCGCGCCCTGGGAGAGCGGCCGTTCCAGCGCAGGCAGTCAGGCTGCCAGCGTCAAAAACAACGAGCAGCTTGCGCATGACAGCGACGCCGCACGCACGCTGCGGCCTCTGATGCTGCAGGCACTCGACAGGCAACCCCGCTTTTTCTCAGCCACCCTGCCCAAGCGGGTGTTTCCCCCGCGCTTCAACCGTTACGGCGCGGGTACGAACTACTACGGCAACCATGTCGACAATGCCGTGCGGTACGCCCCCGACAGCGGACAGCGGATTCGCACCGACCTGTCGTGCACCCTGTTTCTTTCCGACGCATCCGAATACGACGGCGGCGAACTGGTTATCGACGAGGTACACAGTACACGCAGCATCAAGCTCAATGCCGGGGATCTGGTCTGCTATCCCGGCACCAGCGTACACCAGGTCACCCCGGTCACGCGGGGCCATCGCATCGCCTGCTTCTTCTGGATCGAAAGCCTGGTGCGCAGCCACGAGCAGCGCCGCCTGCTGTTCGAAATGGATACGGCACTGATGGATCTGCGTCAGGCCCAGGGCGAATCAGCCGCCACCGTAGCACTGACGGGCACGTACCACAACCTGCTCCGGATGTGGGTCGATACCTGATGGCGCCGCCGGCATTCGCAAATTTCTTCCCGTTTCTGTTTCTTCTGAAAGGAACTTCCATGTCCACCGTTTTCCGCCTCTCCTCGCTCCTCTTTCTCCTGCTCGCTGGCAGTGCCGCCTGGGCGCATGGTGACTTCAAGTGCGATGTCCCCAAGGAAGAATGGAAGCCGCAGCTGGAACTGCAGAAAAAGCTGGTCAACGAGGGCTGGCGTGTGCGCCGCGTGAAGGTGGACAACGGCTGTTACGAGGTCTATGGCTTCAATGAAAAAGGCGGCCGCGCCGAGGTCTACTTCAACCCCAAGACCTTCGAGAAGATCGGCGAAGTCAAGCAGGCCGAATGACGGCCACCCCACCCGCACGGCCCATGAAAGTCTGGGATGCCCTGGTCCGGCTGCTGCACTGGAGCCTGATCGCTGCCGTGGCCGTGGCGTGGATCAGCACGCTGGGATGGGGGTTCGTGCGGGTCCATGAACCTGCGGGGTATGTTGCGCTCGGCATCGTGGTGGCGCGGATGGGCTGGGGCTTTTTCGGCAGCCACTACGCCCGCTTCACGCAATTTGTCCGCAGCCCACGCACCACCTGGCGCTACGGTGCACTGGTACACCGCCAGCAGGAACCCCGCTACATCGGCCACAACCCGCTGGGCGGGTGGATGGTCCTCGCACTGCTTGGCTGTGTAACCGCGCTCGGCGCGACAGGCTGGCTGTACACCACCGACGCTTTCTGGGGTGAGGCCTGGCTCGACAATCTGCACCAGGCACTGGCCTGGTTGCTGCTGGGCCTGGCCGCGCTGCATGTGGCCGGCGTCGTTTTCACCAGCCTTCGGCACCGCGAGAATCTGGTAGCTGCCATGTTCAGCGGGTACAAGCGACCGGCTGGCCCCCGCGACGTGGCCTGAGTTCCCCTGCACCTCCCTGTACCTGTTGAAGACATGCCGGCGCTTGAAACCATTCCCCCCGACATAGTCACCCTCGCCGATCACGCGCGCCATGCAGAAACCCGGCTGGATAGCAATGCATGGGCCTATTTCAGCGGGGGCGCGGCCGATGAAATCACGCTGCGCGCCAACCGCAGTGCCTGGGACCAGCTGACCCTGCAACCACGCATATTGCGCTCGCTGGCCGGGGGCCATACCCGGATCACACTGCTGGGTAAGACCGTGGCCCACCCCATCCTGCTGGCGCCCGTTGCTTTCCAGCGCATGGCGCATCCGGACGGTGAACTGGCCACCGCCTATGCCGCTGCCGCCCAGCATGCCGGCCTCGTGCTCAGCACCCAGGCCAGCATGCGACTCGAAGACATTGCCCAGGCCATCGCCGCAGATCCGCTGCGGGGCCCCCTGTGGTTCCAGCTGTATTGGCAACACGACCGCGGTTTCACCCGCGAATTGGTGCGGCGCGCCGAGCAGGCTGGCTATGAAGCGCTGGTGGTCACGGCCGACGCCCCCACCAGCGGCGCCCGCGACCGGGAGCGGCGTGCCGGCTTTCGCCTGCCTGCCGGCATATCAGCGGTCAATCTCGCGGGTCTGCGCGCCCCCGCCCCGCGTCCACTGCAATCCGGGCAAAGCGCCCTGTTCGATGGCTTGCTGACGGCCGCGCCGACATGGTCCGACATGGAATGGCTGCGGTCCCAGACACGGCTGCCGGTACTTGTCAAAGGGGTGCTGCATCCGGACGATGCCCGCCAGGCTGCGGCGCTCGGACTCTCGGGCGTGGTCGTTTCCAACCACGGCGGACGCACGCTGGACACCACACCGGCCAGCGCGGCCATATTGCCCCGCATTGCAGATGCGGTAGGCACGGATCTGCCGGTGCTGGTGGATGGCGGCATCTCCCGCGGCACGGACGTCCTCAAGTCGCTGGCGCTGGGTGCAAGTGCCGTACTGGTCGGGCGCCCCTATATCTATGGGCTGGCCAACGCCGGAGCGGCCGGCGTTGCCCATGTGGTGCGCCTGTTGCGCGATGAGCTTGAAATCGCGATGGCGCTGTGCGGCTGCGCCACCCTCGCCGAAGCGCCCGGTGCGCTGCTGAAAGCCGCTGCTGGCCCGCCGCGCTGAAAAACCGCGATCCCGGCACAGGATTGCAAATGGAATCGATTCGCATTTATACTAGCGCCATTACCTGCACACGCCACCATGATCATTTGTGTCTGCCGCCGCGTCTCCGATCGGGACATCGTCCGCCATGCCAAGGCTGGCATGGGCTTTGACGATATCCAGTTCGAACTTGGTGTGGCAACCCAGTGTGGCCAATGCGAATCGTGCGCCCGTGATGTGGTTGCACAATGCTCGGCCAGCCATCCCACTGCGGCCCTGCGCTGCGGAATGGAAGCGCTGCCGCCGCTGCCGGCTACCCCTGCGTCCGCACCCGTCGAACTGTCCAGCCGCATCCGCGAAAGCCGCGCATGGAATCGCTCGCAGCGCTCGTCGGTAGCCTGATCGCGGTGCTACTCTCCGCCTGGTGGGTCATTCGTCCCTGATACCCGTTGTTGCCCGTCACCCTGGTGTGGCGTGGCCTGAAAAGTCCCCATGTCCTCACCTGCTACCGTGTCTCCCACGCCGCCACCGCCACCAGCCAACCGCAATCTCATCATCGCCAGCAGTGTGGTCGTGCTGCATGTTGCGGCCATCTGGGCACTGCAAAGCGGACTGCTGCGGCGTGCCGTCGAAATCGTTGTGCCTGCGGCCATCCTGAGCGAATTCATCGAGCCTCCGGCACCCAAAGCTCCCCCGCCGCCGCCGGCACCGCCAGTCGTGTCCAAGCCGGTTCCCACGCCCAGGACCCCCAGCCCGCCACCCCCGCCGCAACTCGCGGCCATCGTTGACCCGACACCGGCACCTGCGGCCCCGGTTGGCGTGGTTGACCCCCCGCCACCGGCCCCCATCCTGGCACCCGTGGCTGTGGCCCCTGCCCCGCCGCCAGCCCCGCCCGCTCCGCCCAAGGTCGAATTGCCGTCGAGCGACGCGGACTACCTGCAGAACCCCAAGCCCCCGTACCCGCCGATGAGCAAGCGCCTCGGTGAGCAGGGAAAGGTCGAAATCCGTGTGCTGATCAGTGTCAACGGTGCCGCCGACAAGGCCGAAATCGTCAAGTCGAGCGGCTACGAACGCCTGGACCAGTCGGCCCTCAGCACCGTTTTGCGGTGGCGCTATGTCCCCGGCAAGCGCAATGGCGTAGTTGAAGCCATGTGGTACAAGGTTCCGATCAATTTCGTACTCGAATAAACCCTAATTTCCCAACTTTTCCGGAGCAACCATGGATTCCCATCTCGGTCTTTTCAACGTCTGGAGCCAGGGCGACCTCGTCACCAAGGCCGTCTTTCTGCTGCTGCTCGTCATGTCGCTGGCCTCCTGGATGGTGATCATCATCAAGGCGCTCGACCTGATGAAATACAAGAAGCACAGCGTCGACGCCCGCGATTTCTGGCACAACCCCGATTTCGCCAGTGGACTGAAGCAGCTCGGCAACGACCCCACCAACCCGTTCCTGCAGCTTGCGCAGGAAGGCCGGGAAGCCACCAGCCACCACCGCAACACCCAGGCCCATCTGCATGACAGCCTGGATGTCAGTGACTGGGTCACGCGCTGCCTGCGCAACAGCCTGGACGAATTCACCGCCAAGTTGCAGACCGGCCTGGCCATCCTGGCTTCGGTGGGCTCCACCGCTCCGTTCGTGGGCCTGTTCGGCACCGTCTGGGGTATTTACCACGCGCTGCTGGGTATTGGCGCCGCAGGCCAGGCCACCATTGACAAGGTGGCAGGCCCGATTGGCGAGGCGCTGATCATGACGGCTCTGGGTCTGGCCGTGGCCATCCCTGCCGTACTGGGCTACAACGCACTGGTACGGGGCAACAAGAGCGTCCTGGTGCAGCTGAACCGCTTCGCCCATGACCTGCATGCCTACTTCGTCACCGGCGCCCGGGTCAATACCGGCGGCACCGCCAATGTGGTGCCGATGAAGAAAGGTGGCTGAACATGGCCTTTGGTACCCAGGACGAGCCCGATGAGGTGATGAACGAGATCAACATGACGCCGCTGGTCGACGTGATGTTGGTGCTCCTGATCATCTTCATCATCACCGTACCGGTGATGAAACACGCGGTCAATATTGACCTGCCTCGCGCTACCAACCAGCCGCAGGATGCGAAGCCGCAGACCGTGCTGCTCAGCGTGGATGCGCAGGGTGCCTACTTCTGGAACGAGTCCGTCGTACCCGACGGTGAGTTGCAGACCCGCCTGCAGGCTGCTTCGACGCAGGAACCACAGCCGGAACTGCATATTCGCGGCGACAAGACCGTGCGCTACGAGCGCGTGGCCCAGGCCATGGCCGCAGCCCAGCAGGCTGGCATCAAGAAAATCGGCTTCATCACCGAGCCGGTCGGCAAATGACCATTTCCGGCGGGCGCCCATGGGCGCCGCCGGCCTTTCCCGCTAGTGCCCACACAATTTAAATGGATATCCTTGCTTTTTGATTGAGAATGGTTATCATTTAACACATCGCGAAGCAGCAGGAAAAGCCCACCATGCACACGACGCACCTTGCACATACGAGTTCCCTCGACCCCAGCCAGCCCGCTCACCTCGCGGCGCACAGCCCGGCGCACACCCTTCAAGGTGCGTGGACCCCGCCCGCAACGGTGGACAGTGAAGCCCTGCTCCGGGGACAGAAAGCCGTGGACATCACCCACAACGGCACGGTCTACCGGCTGCAGGCTACCCGCCTGGGCAAGCTGATTTTGACGAAATGAGTTCAGTGGAGCGACAACCGGTCATGCGATCCGGATCTGTCTTTAGGCCAGCCACGGGCACTGCCCGCTAGCCACGCCCTTTTTCTCCACCGGGTGGCAGGATCCGTTCAATCCTGCAGGGCGGCAATGCCGGCCCTTGCAATCTGCGCATCCTCCGACGATTTCACGCCGCTCACGCCCACCGCGCCGATGCACTGGCCATCGCGCAGGATCGGCACACCGCCTTCCAGCATGCCCTGCAGCGCTGGCGCACTCAGGAACGACGTGCGGCCGCCGTTGATGATGTCCTCGTAGATCTTGCTTTCACGGCGACCCAGGGCTGCCGTATGGGCCTTGGCGGGGGCAATCTGCGCCGAGATCGCCGCTGCGCCATCCAGCCGCTGCAGCCACAGCAGATGGCCGCCATCGTCGACCACGGCGATAGACACCGCCCACTGGTTGTGCAGGGCCTCGGCTTCGGCGGCGGCGGCAATGCGTTTGACGTCGGCGAGTTCAAGAACGGATTTGGTTTTCATGGTGGGCCTGGGGCAAAAAAGTTGAAAAAAGCGCTGGCACGCAGCATACCCCGTGCCAGCCTGGTTGCCCCCCGGCCAGAGGCTCCAGCCACCCCGGCCAGTACCCCTAGAAAACGTGGGCAGACCCCTCCCCGCCAGTAGGCCCGGCCGGGGGCCCCGCCCTACAATGGTGGCGTTGGCCGATACCGGCTTTCCAAGGAGTACTGACATGAATGACCGCATACAAACCATCGACGCGTCGGCGGGCTACGGTTATGGCGTCTCGCAGCAGGAACGCAACCGCGTGCTGCGCAACACCTACTGGCTGCTGGCACTGAGCCTGGTGCCCACGGTGCTGGGCGCCTGGGTCGGCGTGGCCACCGGCATTACCACCGCATTGACGGGTGGATTGGGCCTGGTGGTGTTCCTGGGTGGCGCCTTCGCCTTCATGTTCGCCATCGAGAAAACCAAGAACTCGGCAGCGGGCGTACCCGTGTTGCTGGCTTTCACCTTCTTCATGGGCCTGATGCTGTCGCGCATGATCGCCATGGTGCTGGGCTTCAAGAACGGCTCGGAACTCATCATGACCGCTTTTGGCGGCACAGCCGCGGTGTTCTTCGCCATGGCCAGCCTGTCCAGCGTCATCAAGCGTGACCTGTCCAGCATGGGCAAGTGGCTGTTCGTCGGCGCCATCGTGCTGATGGTGGGCGGCATCATCAACGTGTTCGTGGGCTCCACCGCCGGCATGATGGCGATTTCGGTGGCCGCCATCGGCATCTTCAGCGCCTACATGCTGTATGACCTGAAGCGCATCATCGACGGTGGCGAGACCAACTACATCAGCGCCACGCTGGCGCTGTACCTCGACAT
>DASWYJ010000043.1:0-8746 GCA_036405035.1 Burkholderiaceae bacterium | reverse complement strand
TTCAAACCCTGGGCAAGATGTGGGGGCGAACATTTGGCATGCAATCCTTGCGGTGAGGTGACCAAAGATCCCGTTGGCGTATGCCGAGATGGGTGGTCGGGGCCGGAGGTGTTGCTGTCGCTCTTGCCGGAGCAATGTGGATTATACCTTTTGCCCCGCCTTCAGCAGGCGGTAGCGGGCGTCGAGCAGGCGGTAGCGGGCATAGGCCTGGGGGTCGGCGGCGGCCAGCGGGGCCAGCCGGCTGCGCTCGGCCTCCAGCGCGGCAATGGCGAGTTCGCGCAGCACGTACTGCAGCTCCGCAGGGTCGTATTCGATGTCGGCCGGCGTCTGGGTGACCAGCCGCACGACGACATCCCCGAAGGGCTGGTCCCGCAGGCTCTCGCGCAGCGCGCCCCAGTGCTGGGGGCCGTGTTCATGGCTCTGGCTGTCGAGCCAGCCAAACAGCGCGCCGTGCGGCTCCGGCAGCGCGCACAGCAGCGCATGCTCCTCGTGCGACAGGGCTTCCCAGGCGCCGGGCGCGGTGAAGAGCAGGCACAGCGCACGGTCCTCGCGGCGCGGCGGTGCGCTGCGGCCGGCCACCCGCCGGGTAGCGCCGAATGCCGGATTTTGAAGTGTTTTATGGCCCTGGCCAGCGCCGAATATGGCGTTGTTGCTATTGTTTTTATATCCGGAAGGCTTACCCGGCGCGCGCGGTGGCGGTGCCAGCCCCCACAGATCGCCCAGTTCGTGGCTGCCCAGCTGCACCAGGTCGGCAATTTCGCCGAGCAGCTGGCGCTTGATGGCGCCGTCGGGCAGCAGGCTCCACAGCGGCCGGGCGTTGCTGGCCATGTGGGCCCGGCCTTCGGCGGTGCCCAGGTCGCAGCCTTCCCGCGCCGCGTCGATCAGGAAACGGCTCAGCGGCGCGGCGTCGCCCACGGCGCGGGCAAAGGCGTCGGGGCCGAAGGCACGGACGAAGCTGTCCGGGTCGTGCTCGGCGGGCAGGAACAGGAACTTCACCGTGCGCACGTCGGTGGCGTAGGGCAGCGCGCCATCGAGCGCCTTGCGGGCCGCGCGGCGGCCGGCGGCGTCGCCGTCGAAGCTGAACACCACCGCGTCGGTGAAGCGGAACAGCTTGTGCACGTGCTCGGGGGTGCAGGCGGTGCCCAGCGTGGCCACGGCGTTGGGGAAACCGAGCTGGGCCAGCGCCACCACGTCCATGTAGCCCTCGGTCACCAGCGCGTGGCCGCGTTCGCGGATGGCCTGGCGCGCCTCGAACAGGCCGTACAGCTCGCGGCCCTTGCTGAACACCGGGGTCTCGGGCGAGTTCAGGTACTTGGGCGTGCCGTCGCCCAGCACCCGGCCGCCAAAGCCGATGCACTCCCCCTTGACGTTGCGGATCGGGAACATGATGCGGTCGCGGAAGCGGTCGTAGCGCTTTTCGTCGCCACCGCCGCCGCCGTCGTCGCCGCCGCTGGTAATGACCAGGCCACTCTCGGCGAGCAGCGGGTCGTCGTAATTCGGGAACACGCTGGCCAGCCCGCGCCAGCCGTCCGGCGCATAGCCCAGGCCGAATTGCCGGGCACTCTCGCTGGAGAGGCCGCGGCCCTTGAGGTAGTCGATGGCGCGGGGCGAGGCCTTCAGGTGTTTGCGCCAGGATTCGCCGGCCTTTTCCAGCACGTCACCCAGCGTGGCCTGCTTCTGGCGCTGCTCGGCGGCGCGTTCGCGGTCCTGCGGGCTGCGGTCGTCTTCCGGCACCTGCAGGCCGTATTGCTGGGCCAGGTCCTTCACTGCCTCGACGAAGTTGGCGCCGGTGTGCTCCATCAGGAAGCCGATGGCATTGCCGTTCTTGCCGCAGCCGAAGCAGTGGAAAAACTGCTTGCTCGGGCTGACGGTGAAGGAGGGCGATTTCTCGCTGTGGAACGGGCACAGGCCCATGAAGTTGGCGCCGCCCTTCTTGAGCTGCACATGCCGACCCACCACGTCCACCACATCGGCCCGCGCGAGCAGTTCCTGGATGAAAGATTGGGGGATGGCCATGCGGCGATTGTAGGAAGCGCTTCGGCGCTAGGCGGCGGGCGGCAGCGCCGCATCGGCGCTGTCGAGCAGCGCATGGTTCAGGCTGCGTCGGCTGGTGAAGGCGCGCGCGGCGCCGGTCAGCGGATCGGTGAACTCCAGCCCGCGGGCCAGCAGCTGCAGCGGCCGGGCGAAATCGTCTTCCCCGGCAGGGGCCGGGACCGGGTAGAACTGGTCGTTCACCAACGGCAGGCCCAGCCCGAGCATCTGCACCCGCAACTGGTGGCGCAGGCCGGTGGTGGGCTCCAGCCGGTACAGCGCGCGGTGGCGGCCCGCCGCGAGCAGCGCGATGGCCACCGTGGCGTTGGGCGGCCCGGGCACTTCGCGCTGACGGAAGAAATCGGCATCGCCTTCGATGCGGCTGGCCCGCTGCAGCGGCAGCACCAGCCCGCCCGGCAGGGGTGCGATGGCCTCGTAGGTTTTGTGCACCACATGGTCGCGGAACAGCGCGGCGTAGCGCCCCCGGCTGGCGGGATTCACCGAGAACAGCACCAGGCCCGCCGTTTCGCGGTCGATGCGGTGCAGCGGCACCAGCGTGTCGATGCCGAGCCGGCGTTTCAGCCGCACCAGCAGCGTGTGCTGCAGGTGCCGCCCGCCGGGCGTGACGGCCATGAAATGCGGCTTGTCGGCCACCAGCAGGTGGTCGTCCTGGTGCAGCACGTTTTCAGTGAACGGCGCGGGCACTTCGTCGTCGATGGCGCGGAAGTAGTAGATGCGCTGGGGGCTGCGGTAGGGCTGTGCCGGGGGAATGGGTACCCCCTGCGCATCGAGCACCAGGCCGGCGGCCATGCGGTCCAGCCAGTCGCTGCGCGACACCGCGGGAAAGCGCGCGACCAGGAAATCGGCAATGGTGGGCCAGGGCCCGGCCGGCAGCGCCACGCAGCTCGCACCTACGCCGTCCCGGCTGGGCGGCGGCCGGGACGGGGCTGGGCGGGTCATGCGCGGTGCCGGCCGCTCAGGTGCGGCGGAACACCAGGTCCCACACACCGTGGCCGAGCTTCAGGCCCCGGTTCTCGAACTTGGTGAGTGGCCGGTAGGCCGGCTTGGTGGCGTAGCCTTCGGCGGTGTTGGCCAGCAGCGGCTCGGCGCCGAGCACCTCCAGCATCTGCTCGGCATAGGGCTGCCAGTCGGTCGCGCAGTGCAGGTAGCCACCGGGTTGCAGCCGCGCGGCCAGCCGGGCCACCAGCGGCGGCTGGATCAGCCGGCGCTTGTTGTGTTTGGTCTTGTGCCACGGGTCGGGGAAAAAGACATGCACGCCGGCCAGGCTGGCCAGCGGGAGCATGCGGTCGATCACCTCCACCGCATCGTGCGAAATGATGCGGATGTTGGCCAGGTTCTGTTCGCCGATGCGTTTGACCAGCGCGCCCACGCCGGGCTCGTGCACCTCGCAGCACAGGAAGTTCTTCTCCGGCATCAGCCCGGCGATGTGGGCGGTGGTTTCGCCCATGCCGAAGCCGATTTCCAGCACGGTGGGCGCATTGCGGCCAAAGGCGTCGGTGTAGTCGAGCAGTTCGGGCTGGTAGGGCCGGATGAACTGCGGGCCCAGCTCGCTGAGGGCCTTGGCCTGGCCGGTGGTGGTGCGGCCGGCGCGGCGCACGAAGCTCTTGATGGTCTTGGGATGCGTCACACCGGCGGGCCAGCCGGCAGGGGCGGGCGAGGCGGGCGGGGTGGTGGTGGCGGCGCTTTCGGGCGCGGCGTCAGCGGAGAGGGGGGTGTCGTTCGGGGTGGGGTTCACCCGGCAGATTGTAGAGAGCGCCCCAGGCGTGCACCCAGGTGGCCAGCGCCTCGGCGGCGGGCCCGGCGTGGGGCGGCAGGCCCAGCACGACGGCGGCACCCTGCAGGGCGCTGCACACGGCGTCGGCATCGTGGGTGGCCACGGCCGGGGCGCCGTGTTGCTTGGAGAGTTTGTCGCCATCGGTTCCCCGCACCAGCGGGGTGTGCAGGTAGGCCGGCGTGGGCAGGCCGAGGGCGTGCTGCAGCAGCAGCTGGCGGGCGGTGTTGTCGGCGAGGTCGTCGCCGCGAACGACGTGGGTCACGCCCTGGGCGGCATCGTCGACCACCACCGCGAGCTGGTAGGCCCACAGGCCGTCGGCCCGCAGCAGCACGAAGTCGCCCACCTCGCGGGCCACGTCCTGCTGCTGCGGGCCGAGGCGCCGGTCGGCCCAGTGCAGCGGGGAATTTGCTCCTGAATCAGTAGCAATATCGGTAGTTTGGACGCTGGCCGGCGGCCTATTTGGTATGCAATTCCCGGTGTGCAGCCGCCAGGCGCGGGCCGGGCGGCCCTGCAGGCCCTGCCGGCAGGTGCCGGGGTAGACCCGCTCGCCATGGCGCGCATGGGGCTGGCCCTGGGTGGCGAGGGTGGCTTCGATGTCCTTGCGGGTGCAGGCGCAGGGATAGGCCAGGCCGCGGGCCACCAGGCCGTCGAGTGCCGCCTGGTACAGCCCGCTGCGCTGCGATTGCCAGGTGGGTGGCTCGTCCGCGTGCAGGCCCAGTGCGGCGAGCTGGGCCAGGATGGTGTGGTCGGCCCCGGGCACGCAGCGTGGTGTGTCCACGTCTTCCATGCGCACCAGCCAGCGCCCGCCGTGGGCGCGTGCATCGAGCCAGCTGGCCAGCGCCGCCACCAGCGAGCCAGCGTGCAGCGGGCCGGTGGGCGAGGGGGCGAAGCGGCCGGTGTAGCGGAGCCCACCCATGGCGTGGTTCAGCCAGGGCGGCGGCAGCGGACCGCAGAGGCTGCAGTCGTGGTTGAGGTCGGGCCGCCCCAAGGAAAAATGCAGCCCCCTCGGGGGGCAGGAAGCGACACGCAGTGCGCGACCGTGGGGGTCATAGCGCAGCCAGGGCCAATTCGAGGCCCGAGACAAACGCGTCTTCCACCCGGTGGCCGAGGCACCAGTCACCGGCCACGCCGATGCGTGCTTTGGCGTCCCACAGATGGCTCTTGCCCAGCGGCTTGACGGTTTGCGCATAGCGCCAGCGGTGCACCACGGCATGCTGCGGCTGGGCGCGGATGCCGGTCACTTCGGCAAAGGCCTTGAGCAGCTTGCCCTGCACACGGGGGGCGTTGTCTTCCAGGTGCTCCAGCGACCAGGCGGCGCTGGCCTGCACGGTCCAGCGTTCCACGCCATTGCGGCCGGGCTTGGACGATTCGCGGGCCAGCCAGGCGATGCGGTGGTGGGTGCTGCGGGCCGCGTTCCACTGCGGGCCGAGGTGGGGCAGGGTGGGCTGCACTGCCTGCGGGAAGGCGAGCATCAGCGTCCAGCAGGGTGCCACTTCCACGGCGGAAATGGCATGGGCCAGCTTGGGCACCAGGTTCGACGCGGCCAGCAGCCCGTGGGCCTGCGCATGGGGCAGGGCCAGCAGCACGGCGTCGAAGCCGGCCAGCACCTGGGGCGCGGCGGCGCTGCCGCTTTCGGTACGCAGTTGCCAGCGCTTGGGGTGCAGGCTGTCGGGCGCGATGGCGGTGACACGGGTGTCGAGCAGCACCTGGTGCGGGGCGCGCAGCGGCTCCGCCCAGCGGCGCACCAGCGCGTTCATGCCGGGTACCGGCACCCAGTGCGGCTCGCGGTTGGGCAGTCCGGCGGCGGCCACCTGGCCAAAGGTGTCGAGCACGCGCACGGTGCTCGCGCTCCAGGCCTTGCACAGGCCGGGAACGGTTTGCAGCGCCTGCGCGAAGCGGCTGTCGCGCACGGTGAAGTACTGGGCGCCGTGGTCGAAACCGCCAAACTCACTGCGGCGGGTGGACATGCGGCCCCCCAGGCCGGCACTTTTTTCCAGCAGCGTGACGCGGTGGCCGGCCTGCGCCAGCGTGCGGGCGCAGGCCACGCCGGCCATGCCCCCGCCAATGACGGCGTAGTGGCGGGAGGAAGGGGATTGCGCGGGCAGGGTCATGGGATTCTTCGTGTGTCTCGGGTTGTTCTCAGTGGCACTCTACACGCACCGGAGCGGCGGGCTCAAAAAGTCTGCTGGCGGTTGAGCAGCGCGGCACGGGTGGCGGGGTGCTGCAGCCGTTCCAGCCACCAGGCCAGCGCGCGGCCGGGCGCGGTGCCCGGCGTGTGGCGCCAGACGTAGCGTACCGGGGCGTTGCGGCTGGCCCGCTGCACCGTCTTGGCCACCAGGCGGCCGCTGTCGATATAGGGGCGGGCCAGGAACTCGGGCAGGAAGCCGGCACCCAGGCCGCGCAGCTGCGCCTCCAGCTTGGCTGCCATGCTGGGGACGGTGAAGACATCCTGGCCATCGAGCAGGCCCACCGTAAGGCCGCTGCCGCGCTGCACCGAATCGGCCACGGCCACCGCGCGGTGCTGGCGGATGGTGGCGTTGTCCAGCGGGCCGGGCAGCGGCGCCAGCGGGTGGTGGGGTGCCACCGCAAAAACGAACGCCAGGTTGCCCAGCAGTTCGCTGCGCAGCGCGCTGCTGGTGTCAGGCTCCAGCACGCCGCCCAGGGCCAGGTCGGCCTGGCCCGAGACCAGGGTTTCGATCGTGCCGGAGAGCGCTTCGCTGCGCAGCCGCAGCTGGGTGGGGGGCTGCAGCGCAAAGAAGGCTTCGCACAGCTCCAGCACCGTGTCGCGGGAAATGATGCTGTCGACCGCGATGGTGAAGCGCGGCTCCCAGCCGGTGGCCACCCGCTTGACCCGGTTGGCCACCGCGTCGATGTCGGCGAGCAGGCGTTCGCCTTCGCGCAGCAGTTCGGCACCGGCTTCGGTGAGCCGGGCCTGGCGCGAGCTGCGGTCGAACAGCAGCACATCGAGCGCGTCTTCGATCTGGCGCACGCGGTAGGTCAGCGCGCTGGGCACCATGCCCGATGCGCGGGCGGCGGCGGCAAAGCTGCCGGCGCGGCCGATGGCATGCAGCATGGCCAGTGCGTCCGGGGTGAGGGCGTCGCGGGGGGTGGGTTTTTTGACGGTGCTCATTCAGTTATTTTGAACGATGACTGCAAATATTGTGCAATATCCATGCATTGTCGAGGCCTACAGTAGCGGCATTGAAAGGGAAACACACCATGCTGACACTGCGCAAATCCAAGGACCGGGGCTATGCCGACCATGGCTGGCTCAAGTCGTTTCACAGCTTCTCGTTCGCCGGCTACTACAACCCGTCCTTCATGGGCTGGGGTAACCTGCGGGTGATCAACGAAGACCGCATTGCGCCGGGCCGCGGCTTTGGCACACACGGGCACCGCGACATGGAAATCATCAGCTACGTACTCAGCGGCGCGCTGGCGCACGAGGACAGCATTGGCACCGGCGACGGCAAGGGTGGCACCATCCTGCCCGGCGACGTGCAGCGCATGAGCGCGGGCCGCGGCGTGCAGCACAGCGAGTTCAACCATGAGCGCGATGCCACCACGCATTTCCTGCAGATCTGGATCGAGCCCAACGTGACCGGCATCCCGCCGAGCTACGAGCAAAAAAGCTTCAGCGCGGCCGACAAGCGCGGCCAGCTGCGGCTGGTGGCTGCGCCCGGCGGTGCCGAGGGCGCGGTGGCCATCCATGCCGACGCGCGGCTGTATGCCGGCCTGCTCGATGGCACCGAAGCCGCCACGCTGACGCTGGACCCGGCCCGCAAGGCCTATGTGCACCTGGTGCGCGGTGCGCTGAGCGTGAACGGCACCCCGCTGGCCGCGGGCGATGCCGCGCTGCTGGCCGACGAATCCCGGCTGACGCTGGACCACGGCAGCGATGCCGAGGTGCTGGTGTTCGACCTGGCTGCCTGAGTTTTTTTACCCCGTCATTTCACCCAACCCGAAGGAGAAAACCATGTCCACCACCCTGCAAAACCCCTTGTCCCTGGCTGGCCGGCTGCTGCTGGCGCTGCTGTTCCTGCCCGCCGGCATCGGCAAGATCACCGGCTACGCCGGCACCGTGGGCTACATCGCCTCCAAGGGCCTGCCGCTGCCGGAAGTGGGCGCGGCCATTGCCATCGCCGTGGAGGTGCTGGGCGGCCTGGCGCTGATTTTTGGCTGGGGCACCCGCTTTGCCGCGCTGGCGCTGGCGCTGTTCACGCTGGCCGCCAGCGTGTTCTTCCACAACTTCTGGGCCCTGCCGGCTGACCAGCAAATGGTGCAGCAGCTGATGTTCATCAAGAACATCGCGGTGGTGGGTGGCCTGCTCACGCTGGCCGCCTGGGGCGCCGGTGCCTGGAGCCTGGACGCTCGCCGCAGCCGCTGAGACACACCGTTTTTCCGCAACCTTTTCCAACCGTTCACAGAAAGAAATCACCATGTCCCACATCGTTGTTGTCTACCACTCAGGCTACGGCCATACCCAGCGCATGGCGCAATCGGTGGCCGATGGCGCCGGCGCCACGCTGCTGCCCATTGATGCCGACGGCAACCTGCCCGAAGGCGGCTGGGACACGCTGAATGCGGCCGACGCCATCATCATGGGCAGCCCGACCTACATGGGCACCGTGAGCTGGCAGTTCAAGAAATTTGCCGATGCCTCCAGCAAGCAATGGTTCACCCAGGCCTGGAAGGACAAGCTGTTTGCCGGCTTCACCAACAGCGCCACGATGAACGGCGACAAGCTATCCACGCTGCACTACCTGTTCACGCTGGCCATGCAGCACAGCGGCGTCTGGGTGGGCACCGGCCTGATGCCCAGCAACACCAAGGCTGCCAGCCGCAATGACGTGAACTACGTCGGCTCCTTCAGTGGCGCCATGGCGCAAAGCCCGTCGGACAGCAGCCCTGCCGAAATGC
>DASWYJ010000042.1:0-7182 GCA_036405035.1 Burkholderiaceae bacterium | reverse complement strand
GGCGCCATCAAGCGCCAGCTGCTCGGCGAAATCGCCGATCTGGTGCAGCTCGGCAGCCACGAACTGGGTGACCTGTGGGGGCTGGCGCCACCGCCGCGTGCCGGCGGCCCTGCTTCAGGCTACAAAAACAATAGCAACAGCGCCATGTTCAACGCTGGCCAGCGCCAGAAAACACCTCAAAATCCGGCGTTTGGCGCCCCCCGGCGGGTGGCTGGCCGGAGCGCACCGCCGCGCCGCGAGGACCGGGCGCTGTGCCTGCTCTTCACCGCGCCCGGCGCCTGGGAGGCTTTGTCCCACGAAGAGCATGCGCTGCTGTGTGCACTGCCGGAGCCCCATGGCGCACTGTTCGGCTGGCTCGACAGCCAGAGCCACGAACACGGCCCGCAGCACTGGGGAGCCCTGCGCGAAAGCCTGCGCGACCAGCCTTTCGGCGATGTGGTGGTACGGCTGGTGACCCAGACCCCCGCCGACATCGAATACGACCCGGCGGAGCTGCAGTACGTGCTGCGCGAGCTGGCCATCGCCGACCTGGAGGCCGAACGCAGCCGGCTGGCGCCGCTGGCCGCCGCCGACCCCCAGGCCTACGCCCGCTACCGCCTGCTCGATGCCCGCTACCGCCAGCTGAAGGCGGGGCAAAAGGTATAATCCACATTGCTCCGGCAAGAGCGACAGCAACACCTCCGGCCCCGACCACCCACCTCGGCATACGCCAACGGGATCTTTGGTCACCTCACCGCAAGGATTGCATGCCAAATGTTCGCCCCCACATCTTGCCCAGGGTTTGAATCCACCTGCCTTGCCCCTGCGCCAGGAATGCTGCGGCGCTGATCGGTTTTTCGTTCGTCTTTTTGAAGTGTTGAGGTCTCTTGATGCCTGCTCAAAAGTCTGCAAAGCCCGCCAAGCCCGCTGCCAAATCCCCGGCGCAGCCCCCAGCAAAGGCAGCACCGAAAGGTGGCACGGCGAAAGCCGTGGCAAAACCTTCCGCCAAGGCCGTTGCCAAGCCGGCAGCCAAGGCGCAGAAACCTGCAGCCAAGCCCGTGGCAACCGCTGCCGCGAAGCCTGTCAAGAAAGTGAACGAAGTGCCCTCCAAAACCGCCAAAACGGCCGCTCCAGAAGAACTGAAACCCGCCGCCACCGAAGCCGCCAAGAAAAAACCCGGCCGGCCGCCCAAAGCCACCGCTGCCGAATCCGACGCCCCCCCCAAGGCAGCCGGCGCCAAGCGTGGCCGCAAGCCCAAGGCTGCGGCCGGTGCCGCCGCCGAGGACGATGACCTTGGCGACATCGAGGCCGACCTGGTGGGCGAACCCGTCGTCACCGAGGAAAAGGTCAAGCCGCTGCGCATGAAGATCAGCAAGGCCAAGGAACGGGCCTTGATGAAGGAATTCGGCCTCGACGAGGCGGTGCTGTCCGAAGAAGACATGGCCAAGCGCCGCCAGCGCCTGAAGACCCTGATCACGCTGGGCAAGACGCGCGGCTACCTGACGCACGGCGAAATCTCCGACCATTTGCCCGACAAGCTGATCGACGCCGAGACGCTGGAAGTCGTGGTGACGATGCTGAACGACCTCGGCGTGGCCGTCTACGAACAGACGCCCGACGCCGAAACCCTGCTGCTGAACAACACGGTCCCCACGGCCACCACCGCCGAGGAAGCCGAGGAAGAAGCCGAAGCCGCGCTGTCCACGGTGGACAGCGAATTCGGCCGCACCACCGACCCGGTGCGCATGTACATGCGCGAAATGGGCACAGTGGAGCTGCTGACGCGCGAAGGCGAAATCGAGATCGCCAAGCGCATCGAGGGTGGCCTGATGCGCATGATGGAAGCCATCAGCGCGAGCCCGGCCACCATTGCCGAGCTGTTCCGCATGTCCGAGGACATCCGTGAAGGCAAGGTGGTCATCTCCACCATCGTCGACGGCTTCTCCAACCCGAACGAGGCCGACGACTATGTGGCCGAGGAAGATTTCGACGAATTCGATGCCGACGACGATGACGACGGCAACGGCGGCTCCAAGGCCCTGACCAAGAAGCTCGAGGAACTGAAGAACGAAGCCCTGCGCCGCTTCGACAAGCTGCGCGAGCTGTTCGAGAAGGTCCACAAGATCTACGACAAGGAAGGCTACGGCACGCCGGCCTACATGAAGGCGCAGAAGGCCCTGAGCGACGAGCTGATGACCATCCGCTTCACCGCCAAGACCATCGAGAAGCTGTGCGACATGCTGCGCGCCCAGGTCGATGACGTGCGCAAGAAGGAACGCGAGCTGCGCCGCATCATCGTGGACAAGTGCGGCATGCCGCAGGACATCTTCATCAAGGAGTTCCCCGTCAATCTGCTGAACCAGAAATGGGTCGAAAAGCAGTCGGCGGCCGGCAAGCCCTGGTCGGTGGTGATGGCCCGCAACATCCCGCCCATCCAGGAACTGCAGCAGAAGCTGGCCGACATCCAGGCCCGCGTCGTGGTGCCGCTGGCCCAGCTGAAGGACATCAACAAGCGCATGAACGAGGGCGAGGCCTCGTCGCGCCACGCCAAGAAAGAGATGATCGAGGCCAACCTGCGCCTCGTGATCTCGATTGCGAAGAAGTACACCAACCGCGGCCTGCAGTTCCTGGACCTGATCCAGGAAGGCAACATCGGCCTGATGAAGGCGGTGGACAAGTTCGAATACCGCCGCGGCTACAAGTTCTCCACCTACGCCACCTGGTGGATCCGCCAGGCCATCACGCGCTCGATCGCCGACCAGGCCCGCACCATCCGCATCCCGGTGCACATGATCGAGACCATCAACAAGATGAACCGCATCTCGCGCCAGCATCTGCAGGAGTTCGGCTTCGAGCCCGATGCGTCGATCCTGGCCGAGAAGATGGAGATTCCGGAAGACAAGATCCGCAAGATCATGAAGATCGCCAAGGAGCCGATCTCGATGGAAACGCCGATCGGCGACGACGACGACAGCCACCTGGGCGACTTCATCGAGGACAGCGCCAACACCGCCCCCATCGACGCCGCGATGCAGGCCGGCCTGCGCGACGTGGTGAAGGACATCCTCGACGGCCTGACGCCGCGCGAAGCCAAGGTGCTGCGCATGCGTTTCGGCATCGAAATGTCCACCGACCACACGCTGGAAGAAGTGGGCAAGCAGTTCGATGTGACCCGTGAACGCATCCGGCAGATCGAAGCCAAGGCACTGCGCAAATTGAAGCACCCCAGCCGTTCGGACAAGCTGCGCAGTTTCATCGACACGCTGTAACACCCCCGGAACAGCCTGGAACCCCGGGCTGAGCACGGCGCCGGCACCCTGCAACAGGGTGCCGGCTTTTTTTTGGGAAATTGTCGTTCGCGGTACCGCGCTCTTTACATTGCAGCAACGCAACGGAAACCGCAATACGACACAATCAAACCGGCCACACCGCGCGCCACCCGTCCCACTGCCCTGGTGCACCGTGGAACGCTGCCGCCACAACAAGAAAGACCATGCCGATGGACAACGCCGATCCGCCCAACAGCCATCCGACACCCGCCCCGCTCCTCCCCTCGCCCCGCCCCGCCAGCCGCCGGAGCAAGCTGATCGGCAGCGCCATCGCCGTGCTGGTGCTGGCCGGCCTGGGTGCGCTGGCCTGGTACCTGGCACGGCCGGATACCAGCACCGAGGGCACAGGCCGGCGCGGGCCACCGGCTTCCACCGTGGGCGTGGCCAACGTGGAGAAAATCGACATCCCGATCACCCTGGAAGCGCTGGGCACCGTCACGCCCACCGCGACCGTTCGGGTGCAGGCACAGGTCACCGGCGTCCTGAAAGAACTGCAGTTCCGCGAAGGCCAGATGGTCAAGGCCGGCCAGCTGCTCGCCACCATCGATCCCCGCACCTTCGAGATGGCCCTGTTGCAGGCCACCGGCCAGCGCCAGCGCGACGAGGCACAACTCGACAATGCCCGGCTGACATTGCAGCGCTACCGCACCCTGCTGGAGCAGGATTCGATTGCGCGGCAGGAAGTGGATACGCAGGCGGCGCTGGTCAAGCAGCTGGAAGGCACACTCAACACCGACCGCGCCAACGAAGGCACGGCCCGCATCAACCTCGGCTACACCCGGGTGGTGGCACCCATCAGCGGCCGGGTTGGCCTGCGTGTGGTCGACGTGGGCAACGTGGTCGGCCCGGGCGACGCCAACGGGCTGGCGCTGATCACCCAGGTTTCGCCGATCGATGTGGAGTTTGCCGTGCCGCAGGACCAGGTGTCCCAGCTGTTGCAGGAATCCGGAGCAGGCCCGGGCCTGGCCGCCACCGCGCTCGACCGCACCCGCGCCACCGTGCTGGAAACCGGGCGTTTCCTCTCGCTGGACAACCAGGTCGACGTGCAGACCGGCACGGTGCGCGCGAAGGCGCGCTTCGCCAACACCGCCGGCACCCTGTTTCCGAGCCAGTTCGTCAACCTGCGGCTGGTGGTGCGCACCATCCGCGACGCCACCGTGGTGCCGCTGACAGCGGTGCGCCTGGGCGGCAGCGGCGACTACGTGTTCGTGCTCAACGCCGACCGCACCGTCAGCACCCGGCCGGTCAAGCGTGGCCACGCGACGGCCGACAAGGTGGTCATCGTGTCCGGCCTGCAGCCCGGGGAACGGGTGATCACGGAAGGCGCGGACCGGCTGAAGGACGGCGCCCGGGTGGCCTTGCCGGGCGATGCGCCAGCAGCCGGCGGCACGACGGGCCGGCGGCGCGGCGCCTCGGCCGCAGGAGCCGCATCGGCACCGGCCAGCAGCACCTCCGCGCCCCGCCCCGCTGCCGCGGCGGCCAGCGCTCCATGACCGGCCGGCCACGCAGGCAAGGCGCGGGAGGAGCCGTGCAATGAGCCCTTCGCGCCTGTTCATCCAGCGGCCGGTCGCCACCGCGCTGCTGATGCTGGCCATCGTGCTGGCAGGCCTGGTGGGGTTCCGCCTGCTGCCGCTGGCGGCACTGCCCCAGATCGACTACCCCACCATCCAGGTGCAGACCCTGTACCCCGGCGCCAGCCCCGAGGTCATGGCCCAGACCGTGACCGCGCCGCTGGAGCGCCAGTTCGGTCAGATGTCGGGCCTGTCCCGCCTGAGCTCGACCAGCGCCGCCGGGGTTTCCATCGTCACGCTGCAGTTCGGGCTGGGCCTCACGCTCGATGTGGCCGAACAGGAAGTGCAGGCGGCCATCAATGCCGGCGGCTCGCTGCTGCCGGCCGACCTGCCGGCGCCACCGGTCTACGCCAAGGTCAACCCGGCCGACGCGCCGGTGCTGACGCTGGCCGTCACCTCCGACACCCTGCCGCTCACCGAGGTGCAGAACATCGTCAACACCCGGCTGGCGCTGAAGATGAGCCAGGTGTCGGGCGTGGGCCTGGTGTCGCTGGCCGGTGGCCAGCGGCCGGCCGTGCGCATCCAGGCCGACACCCAGGCCCTGGCCTCCTACGGCCTGGGCCTGGACACGCTGCGCACGGCCATCACCGCAGCCAACGCCAACGGCGCCAAGGGCAGCTTCGACGGCCCGAGCCGGGCCTACACCATCAATGCCAACGACCAGTTGCTGACGGCCGCCGACTACCAGAATCTGGTGGTGAGCTACCGCAACGGCGCGCCGGTGCGCCTGTCCAGCGTGGCGCAGGTGGTCGACAGCGCCGAGAACACCCGGTTGGGCGCCTGGTCGGGCAGTGGCGGCCGGCTGCGGCCGGCCATCATCGTGGATGTGCAGCGCCAGCCCGGCGCCAACGTGATTGCCACGGTGGACGCCATCAAGGCCCGGCTGCCCGAACTGCAGGCCGGCCTGCCGCCATCCATCCAGGTCGAGGTGCTGGCCGACCGCACCACCGGCATCCGGGCTTCGGTGCTGCACGTGGCACTGGAGCTGGTGCTGGCCGTGCTGCTGGTGGTGCTGGTGATCTTTGCCTTCCTGCACAGCCTGCGCGCCACCGTGATTGCCAGCATCGCAGTGCCGATCTCGCTGATCGGCACCTGCGGCGCGATGTACCTGCTGGGCTACAGCCTGAACAACCTGTCGCTGATGGCGCTGACCATCGCCACCGGTTTCGTGGTCGACGACGCCATCGTGATGATCGAAAATATCGCCCGCCACATCGAGGAGGGCGACCCGCCGCTGCAGGCTGCGCTCAAGGGTGCGCAGGAGATCGGCTTCACCATCATCTCGCTGACGGTTTCGCTGATCGCAGTACTGATTCCGCTGCTCTTCATGGGCGACGTGGTGGGCCGGCTGTTCCGTGAATTCGCGGTCACGCTGGCCATCACCATTCTGATTTCGGCGGTAGTCTCGCTGACCCTGGTGCCCATGATGTCCGCGCGCTGGCTGCAGCCCGAATCGCAGGCACCGGCCAGCGGCTTCGGGCGCTGGTTCCAGAAGGTCTTCGACCGGCTGATCCACCGCTACGACCAGTCGCTGCAGTGGGTGCTGGCGCGGCAGGGCATCACGCTGGTGGTGGCGCTGGCCACACTGGGGCTGACCGTGCTGCTGTACATCGTCATTCCCAAAGGCCTGTTCCCCACGCAGGACACCGGCCAGCTCATCGCCCGCATCGAAACCGCGCAATCGGTGTCGTACGCCCGCATGGCCGAACTGCAGCAGGCGGCGGCGCGCGCCATCCTCGAAGACCCGGAAGTGGCCAACCTCAGCTCCTTCATCGGGGTGGATGGCGCGAACAACACCATGCTGCACACCGGCCGCATGCTAATCAACCTGAAAGCCGATCGCGGCAACCAGCAGGACACCATGGAGCGGCTGCGCGAGCGGGTCCGCGCGGTCGCCGGCGTGGCGATCTACCTGCAGCCCACGCAGGATCTGACCATCGATGCCGAAACCGGCCCCACCCAGTACCGCGTCTCGATCGAGGGGGCGGACAACGCCACCGTCACGACCTGGGCCACCAAGCTGGCCAACCGGCTACAGGGGGTGGCCCAGGTGCGCAACATCGCGTCGGATGCCGGCGCCACCGGCGTGGCGGCTTTCGTCAACATCGACCGCGACACGGCGGCGCGGCTGTCGATTTCGGCGGCTTCCATCGACGACGCGCTGTACAGCGCCTTCGGCCAGCGCATCGTCTCCACCATCTTCACCGAGACCAACCAGTACCGGGTGATCCTCGAAGCCCGGCCGGACCTGCTGGGAACCCCCGAATCACTGGGCCTGCTGCACATCAAGACCGGCTCCGGAA
>DASWYJ010000041.1:0-3698 GCA_036405035.1 Burkholderiaceae bacterium | reverse complement strand
GTGGCGCATCAGCAGTTCCTCGGCTTCCTCGCGGCCGTCGCGGCCAAAGTGGGCGTGCAGCAGGTAGACCATGGCCCACAGGTGGCGGCCTTCTTCCACGTTCACCTGGAACAGGTTGCGCAGGTCATACAGGCTGGGCGCGGTGTGGCCCAGCAGGCGCTGCTGCTCCACCGACGCGGGCTCGGTGTCGCCCTGCGTGACGATCAGGCGGCGGAAGGTGCTGCGGTATTCACCGGGGACGTCCTGCCACACGTCTTGCCCCATGTGGTCGCCAAAGCCGATCTTGCGGCTTTCTTCCTTGTCGGCCAGGAAGATGCCCCAGCGGTAATCAGGCATGGGCGTGTAGCCGTAGCTGGCCCAGCCCGAGGCGTCCACACCCACGGCGGTGCGCAGGTAGACCTCTTTGGCCTTGAAGTCGCTCGGGCCCATTTCGTCCCACCAGTTCAGGAAGGCGGGCTGCCAGTGCTCCAGCGCGCGCTGGAGCTGGCGGTTTTCACCGAGGTTGACGTTGTTCGGGATCAGGGCCTGAAGGTCGATGCTGCTCATGGTGCTTCCTGTGGTGGTGGACGGGCCGCGCCGGGCCGGTGCGGCTGGCGGCGCTTTGGGTGGCTTACACCCTCTTCCAGTCGAATTTCGCTTTCTTCCCGGTGCCGAACAGCTTGAGCGCGCCGTCGTCGCCCACCGCATTGGGGCGGATGAAGATCCAGTTCTGCCAGGCACTCAGGCGGCCAAACACCCGTGTTTCCATGGTTTCCCTGCCGGGAAAGCGCAGCGAGGCTTCCATGCCGGTCATGGCGTCGGGCGACAGGCTGGCGCGCTCCTCGAGCATGATGCGGATCTCGTCGTCCCAGTCGATGTCGTCCGGGGTCAGCGTCACCAGGCCCAGTTCCAGTGCCTGGTCGGCCCGCAGCGGGCTCTCGCCCAGGCCCTGCAGGGTGGTGATGGTGGCGGCGTCTTCGTTGAAGCGGGTCTGCAGGCGGGTCAGGCCATTGACGGCGGGAAACCAGCCGAAATTGGCCGGCGTGAGCCGCAGCGCGGGCGCGCTGTCGGGTGCGTCGGGCAGGTCCAGCATGTAGATGCGGTCGCAGGCCAGCGCCAGTTCATAGAAAGTGCCGGCAAAACAGGAACCCGTGTCCACCAGGGCAATCAGCGAGCGGCTGGTCACGTCCAGCCGGGCCAGCGTACGGCGCAGCGCGCCGGTGGTTTCCCGCACCAGCCAATGCCCGTTCAGGCGGGCCAGCACCTGGTCCATGCGCACCACCTGCTGTGCATCGCCCTGGGTCTTGATCACCCAGGTGCCCACTTCCGGCTCGTTGGTGCGCAGGTTCAGGCTGGCGTCATCCAGCTCGCGCTGCAGCTGCAGCGGGTACCAGCGGGCGCCAGCGGCTTCGATGGTCTCGGGCGTCGCTTCGATGGCGGTTGCAGGCGCGCGCACCGTGATGGTGGCGATGCGGGCCGCACGGTCCAACTGGGCATCGACCAGCGTGTAGTGGTAGCCGGCATCGTCGATACGGGCCTGCACCGGCGTCAATTCAATGCCTTTCAGGCCGCTGGTCCGGGTGGATTGGGCGCGGAGTGCTTCTATTTCAGTAGCAACCAGCTGCTGGAACTGCTGCGGCTTGGCATACGCGTCGATCAGCTTCCAGTCCCTGGCGCGGTCGGCGCGCACACCTTCGCTGGTAGTGCAGAAGATGTCGGCCAGGTCGCGGCGCACCTTGCGCTTGTCGGTCACGCGGGTCAGGCCGCCAGTTCCGGGCAACACACCCAGCAGCGGCACTTCGGGCAGGCTGACGGTGGAGGAGCGGTCGTCGACCATCACGATGCGGTCGCAGGCCAGCGCCAGCTCGTAGCCGCCGCCGGCACAGGCGCCGGTGACGGCAGCAATGCTTTTCAGGCCGTCGTGGCGCGAGGAGTCTTCCAGGCCGTTGCGGGTTTCGTTGGTGAACTTGCAGAAGTTCACCTTCCAGCCATGGCTGGATACACCCAGCATGTAGATGTTGGCGCCGGAGCACCAGATCTTGTCCTTGCCACTCTCGAACACCACCACCCGGACCGACGGGTGTTCGAAGCGGATGCGGTTCAGCGCATCGTGCAGTTCGATGTCCACGCCCAGGTCGTAGCTGTTCAGCTTGAGTTTGTAGCCGGGCTTGATGCCACCATCTTCATCGATGTCCAGCTTCAGGCGGGCCACGTCGCCATCGACGTTCAGCGTCCAGTGCTGGTAGCGGCTGGGGTGCGTGGCGAAACGTACCAGCTCACGGGTTTCGCCGTTCAGCGTCTGCTGGAACAGCAGCGGCTCGGTCATGGCATTCATGGTGTCTCCAGGAGGAAAGAGGGCGGTGGGTCTGCCGGCCGGGAGCCGCTACCGGGCGGGCTGTTCGGGCGTGCCGGCCGGCGGCACCGGAACCACCACCCGCTCGAGATCCCTGAGCGACTGCTTGAACGTGCGTGCCGAGGTGTCCACCACCGCGTCGGCGCGGGCATAGAGGGATTCACGGCTGGCCAGGATGCGGCGGATGTCGTCCAACGCCTCGTTGGTGGCACCGCTGGTGGTATCGAAGGGCCGCATGTCGCCCTGCGCCACCACCCGGGCCATGTGTTCTTCCGGGCTGGTCTTCAGCCACACGCAATAGAAATGGCTTTGCAGCAGGTCGAAGGTTTCGCGCTCGCTGACGATGCTGCCCCCGGTGGTCATGACCACCCCGCCGGCATGCTCCTCGGCAATGCGGAACAGCGCACGCCGCTCGTAGCGGCGGTAGCCGGCCTGTCCATGGAGCAGCAGGATTTCGTTCATGCTGGTGCCGGCCTCGCGCTCGGTCTCGCGGTCCAGCTCGATGAAGGGTACGCCGCGCTGCACCGCCAGCTGCGCACCCAGCGTGGACTTGCCGGCGCCGCGCAGGCCAATCAGCGCAACGCGCTGCTCACGGCCCTGCGCACTGCCCAGGCCGTAGGTGGAAGCAATCAGCGGATAGACTTGGTCGAGTTGCGCATCGTCGAGCCGCACCAGCAGGCCCTGCACCCGCGCCAGCGCCGGGCGCGGCGCATCCTGCAGCAGTTCGATCAGCGACAGGTTCAGTGCGCGAGCTGCCGCTTCCAGGGAATTGATGGATACATTACCTTTGCCGGCTTCCACATCCGCCAGAAAGCGCTCGCTCAGGCCCGAATCGGCCGCCAGCTGCTTGCGTGTCATGCCCCGGCGCGCGCGCCAGGCCCGCACGCGCTGGCCCAGCTCGGTCAGGGTCCCACGGGTCTCCGATTCGGGTGAAGTCAATGCATCGGCCTTTGGAAAATGGGTTGCATCCTGCATGAATTGCAGTATACTTCCTGCTTGACTACTGTCAAGCAATTTACTGCACATCTCGGGAACCTGGATGAAACTCAAAATTCTCGTAGGCACCATGACCAGCACGGCCGACTACGTGGCCCAGGCCATCCAGATGGATTGCACCGACCTGGTCTCCGACATCGAGGTGGCGCTGATGGATGGCCTGGACATCGGTGTGTTCACCACATCCCCGGATGCCGATATGCTGTACCTCATCTGCACGTCGACCTATGGCTCGGGCGACGTGCCCGACAACGGCCGCGCACTGTACGACTCGCTCGATACCAGGCCCGCCTTCCTCGGCCATGTGCGCTACGGCGTGATCGCACTGGGTGACCGCACCTACCTCAATACCTTCTGCTTCGGTGGCAAG
>DASWYJ010000040.1:0-4969 GCA_036405035.1 Burkholderiaceae bacterium | reverse complement strand
GCCAGCGGGCCGCCATGTTCCGGGTGGGGCAATTGCAGCGCGCAGGCGTGCAGCAGCAGGCGCGGCGCAGCGGCCAGCGCTGCGGGCGTGCCGTACAGCGCATCACCCAGGATGGGGTGGCCAATGGCCTGCAGGTGCAGCCGCAATTGGTGGGTGCGTCCGGTGAGGGGCTCCAGCGCCAGCCGGCTGTGGCCGGCGGGGGTGGTGCCGAGCAGGCGCCAGCGGGTGCTGCTGGGTTTGCCGGTGGTGTGGTCAATGACGCGCAGCGGGCGGCGTGGCCAGTCGGCAGCAATGGGCAGGTCGATCAGGCCCCAGGCGCCTTCGGGCGGTGGCGCCACCGTGCCGGCCACCACGGCCTCGTAGGTCTTGTTCACCGCGCGCGTGGCGAAGGCATTGCCGAGGGTGCGCTGCGCAGCAATGCCGCGCGCCATCACCACCAGGCCGGAGGTGGCCATGTCGAGCCGGTGCACTACCAGCGCGTCGGGAAACTGCTGCTGCGCCCGGCTGGCCAGGCAGTCCTGCTTGTCGGCGCCGCGGCCGGGCACCGAGAGCAGGCCGGCGGGTTTGTCGAGCACCAGCAGGTGGGCGTCGGCGTACACCACCACCAGGCCCGGCGGTGGCGCGGGCGGGTTCACCATGCGCCGGCGTGGCCGGTGGGGCGTTTGGGTGCCGCCAGGGCCGGATTTTCAGACGAAATCATGCCCTGGCCAGCGTATCTTCTTGCTTGTTAGCTACCAAATAAGGAGCAATTGATTACTGGGCCGTCCAGCCACCATCCACCTGCCAGGCCACGCCGCGCACGTTGTTGCCGGCGGGGGAACACAGGAACACGGCGAGTTCACCCAGTTCTTCCGGGGTGGTGAACTGCAGCGAGGGCTGCTTTTCGCCCAGCAGTTCCTTGGTGGCTTCGGCGTTGGTCTGGCCGCTGGCGGCGGCGCGCGCATCGACCTGCTTCTGCACCAGCGGGGTCAGCACCCAGCCCGGGCAGATGGCGTTGCTGGTGACGCCGGTGGTGGCGGTTTCCAGCGCCACGGCCTTGGTGAAGCCGACGATGCCGTGTTTGGAAGCCACATAGGCCGACTTCTGCGCCGAGGCCACCAGGCCGTGTGCCGACGCCACGTTGATGACGCGGCCCCAGTTGGCGGCGCGCATGGCGGGCATGGCCAGGCGGGTGGTGTGGAAGGCGCTGGAGAGGTTGATGGCGATGATGGCGTCCCACTTCTCCACGGGGAAGTCTTCCACGTTGGCCACATGCTGGATGCCGGCGTTGTTCACCAGCACATCGACCTGGCCGAAGGTGGCGCTGGCCTGGCGCATCATGTCCTCGATCTCGGCCGGCTTGGACATGTCGGCACCGTGGTACAGCACCTGCACGCCCAGTGCGCGGATTTCGGCCTTGGGGCCTTCGGCATCACCAAAGCCATTGAGCACGATGTTCGCGCCCTGGCGCGCCAGCGATTTGGCAATGCCAAGGCCGATGCCGCTGGTGGAGCCGGTCACGAGCGCGGTTTTGCCGTGCAGGAGGGGATGGGACATGCTGTTTCTCCAAGATGAATTACGATGGATGCAACCCATTATCCTGCCAGCCGCGCTGCACTGCAGCATGTGCCGGCCGGGCGCCCGACATTGCCCGCGTTAGCCCCATCTGCCATGACCGAACCCACGCTGCACCACACCGATTGCCCTGATGCCCACGGGGGCCACCGGATGGCGTGGTGGGAGTGGAACGCCACCGGCAATCCGCAGCATCCGCATGTGGTGGTGTGTGTGCACGGCCTGTCGCGCCAGGGCCGCGATTTCGATGTGCTGGCCCGCGCACTGTGTGGCCAGGCCCGGGTGGTGGCGGTCGATATCGTCGGCCGCGGCCAGAGCGACTGGCTGAAGGATCCCACCGGCTACCAGGTGCCGCAGTACGCGGCCGACATGCTGGCGCTGCTGGCCCAGCTGCAACCCGGCACGCTGGACTGGGTGGGCACCAGCATGGGCGGGCTGATCGGCATGGCCGTGTGTGGCCAGCCGGGGCTGCCACTGCCCGTGCCAGTGCGCAAGCTCGTGCTCAATGACGTGGGCCCGGTGCTCCAGCTCGAAGCGCTGCAGCGCATCGGCACCTACATCGGCAAGACCGGCCAGTTCGCCACGCTGCAGCAGGCGGCCGATGCGCTGTGGGCCATCTCGCAAAGCTTTGGCCCACACACGCCGGCGCAGTGGCTGGCGCTGTCGGGCGCCATGGTGAAGCCGCGCGACGGCGGCTTCACGCTGCACTACGACCCGGCCATTGGCGAGGCTTTCCGCCACGTCACCGCCGAGGCCGCAGCACAGGGCGAGGCCGCGCTGTGGCAGCTGTATGACCACATCACCGCCGAGACGCTGGTGACGCGCGGCGCGCAGTCCGATCTGCTCTCGGCCGCCACCGCACAGGCCATGGCACAGCGCGGCCCCCGCGCGCGGGTGGTGGAGTTTGCCGGCGTGGGCCATGCGCCCACGTTCGTGGCCGTCGACCAGGTGGCGGTGGTGCGCGACTTCCTGCTGGGGCCGGGGTGAGCAAGGCCCGTCCATGAAAAGCCTGACCGCCGAAGCGCCCGATGCGGCGCAGATTCCCGAACTGATCGCCGCCACCGCCCACAGCCTGCCGGCGCAGCCGCAGGCCCTCGCCCGCGCGCGCGCCTTTGCCGAGCCGCTGATCGCCGGCGAAGCACTCGACACCGGCGAGAACACGCTGGTGCATGCCGATGCCGTGGCCGAGATCGTGGGCGCCATCGGTGGCTCCGAAGCCATGCAGGCGGCCACCTACCTGGTGTATGCCTGCGACCATCTGCACCGGCCCGCCGACGTCATTGCCAAGGCATTCGGCGAGAACTTTGCGGCGCTCGCGGTGGAGACGACCAAGCTGGTGCGGCTGCAGCGCCATGCACGGGAAACCCAGGCCGGCGCCGCGCCAATGGCGCAGAGCGTTGCCGCGCAGACCGAGAACGTGCGCAAGATGCTGCTGGCCTTCTCGCGCGACCTGCGGGTGGTCATGCTGCGGCTGGCTTCGCGGCTGCAGACGCTGCGCCATTACGCCAGCACGCGGCTGCCGGTGCCGCCCAGCCTGGCCCGGGAATCGCTGGAGGTGTTTGCGCCGCTGGCCAACCGGCTGGGCATCTGGCAGATCAAGTGGGAAATGGAAGACCTCGCTTTCCGCTTCCTCGAGCCCGACACCTACCGCAGCGTGGCCCGCCTGCTCGATGAAAAACGCATCGAGCGCGAGGCCTACGTGGAGCAGTTGCGCACCCGGCTGGCAGGTGCGCTGCAGGCCCAGGGCATCCGCGCCGTGGTGCAGGGCCGGCCCAAGCACATCTACAGCATCGTGAAGAAGATGCGCGGCAAGTCGCTCGGCTTCGACCAGGTGTTCGACATCCGCGCGCTGCGCGTGGTGGTGCCCGAGGTGCGCGACTGCTATGCGGCCCTGGCCTGGGTGCATGCGCAGTTCACCCCGGTGCCCGACGAGTTCGACGACTACATCGCCCGGCCCAAGCCCAATGGCTACCAGTCGTTGCACACCGTGGTGCGCGACGCCGCCGGCCAGGCCGTGGAAGTGCAGATCCGCACCCAGGCCATGCACGACCATGCCGAGCACGGTGTGGCCGCGCACTGGGCCTACAAGGAGGCCGGCGCCAAGGGCTATGGCGGTGTGAGCGCGGCCGGCGCCTACGACGCCAAGATTGCCGTGCTGCGCCAGCTGCTGGCCTGGGAACGCGATCTCTCCGGCAGCCCGCAACACCAGGGCCTGTTCGACGACCGCATCTACGTGCTCACGCCCGACGCTGCCATCATCGAACTGCCGCAGGGTGCCACGCCGGTCGATTTTGCCTACAGCGTGCACACCAACCTGGGCCACCGCTGCCGGGGTGCCCGGGTCGACGGCGCGATGGTGCCGCTGAATACACCGCTGCAGAACGGCCAGACGGTGGAAATCAGCGCCGCCAAGGAAGGCGGCCCCTCGCGCGACTGGCTCAATGCGGAGCTGGGTTTTCTTGCGAGCCACCGGGCGCGGGCCAAGGTGCGCGCCTGGTTCAATGCGCTGCACCAGCATGAAACCATTGCCCGGGGCCGGGAGTCGGTGGAAAAGCTGCTGCAGCGCGAGGGCCGCACCGCCATCAAGCTGGAAGACCTGGCAGGCCAGCTCGGTTTCAAATCGGCCGACGCGCTGTTCGAGGTCGTGGGCAAGGATGAGTTCTCGCTGCGCAACATCGAAACCCTGCTCAAACCGCCCGAGCCGGCATTGCCGCAGGACGAATTCCTGCTGCTCAAGAAGATGCGTCAGGCCGAGAAGGCCGCGTCGGCGGCCAGCCGGGGCGGTGTTCTGGTGGTGGGCATCGACTCGCTGATGACACAGCTGGCCAAGTGCTGCAAGCCGGCACCGCCCGACGACATCCGCGGCTTCGTCACGCGCGGAAAGGGCGTCAGTGTGCACCGGGCTGATTGCAGCAATTTCCGCGAGATGGCGGCGCGCAGCGGCGAGCGCATGATCGATGTGCAGTGGGGCAGCGCCAAGTCCGGTGATGTGGCGGTGTATCCGGTCGACGTGGCCGTGGAGGCGGCGGACCGGCAGGGTCTGCTGCGCGATATTTCGGAAGTCTTCGCCAAGGAGAAGATGAACGTCATTGGTGTGCAGACGCAATCGGTGAAGGGCACGGCATGGATGACGTTCACCGTCGAGACCGCCGACTCCGGGCGGCTGCACCGCCTGCTGGGCGTGGTGGAGCAGGTGCAGGGCGTGCGCTCTGCGCGCCGCAGGTAGTCGATGCGGCGGTGTCCGGAAAAGGGGCCGCAGGCTCTGCTACAATTCGGCCTCTCGAATGCATCCTTAGGCGCGTAGCTCAGCTGGTTAGAGCACCACCTTGACATGGTGGGGGTCGTTGGTTCGAGTCCAATCGCGCCTACCAAGGAATTCGGGTCATGACTTCGGCATCTTCGGATGCCGTTGTGC
>DASWYJ010000039.1:0-23139 GCA_036405035.1 Burkholderiaceae bacterium | reverse complement strand
GGCGCAGATGTACGAAACCAAGCTGCGCGAAAACGGCCTGGGCAGCGCCCAGGTGCTGCTGACCCATGCCGATCTGGCCGACCGCGAGCGCTACCTCAATGCGCGCTCCACGCTGCTGACGCTGCTGCAGCTCGGCGTGGTGCCGGTCATCAACGAGAACGACACGGTGGTCACCGACGAAATCAAGTTCGGCGACAACGACACCCTGGGCGCGCTGGTCGCCAACCTGATCGAAGCCGATGCGCTGGTGATCCTGACCGACCAGAAAGGCCTGTACAGCGCCGACCCCCGCAAGGACCCTTCCGCCGAATTCGTGCACGAAGCGCGCGCTGGCGACCCGGTGCTGGAAGCCATGGCCGGCGGTGCCGGCTCCAGCCTGGGCAAGGGCGGCATGATCACCAAGATCCTGGCGGCCCGGCGCGCCGCCGGCTCCGGCGCCTCGACCGTGATTGCCTGGGGGCGCGAACCCGATGTGCTGATCCGGCTCAGCCGGGGCGAGGCGCTCGGCACGCTGCTGGTGGCGCCCACCCAGAAAAACCAGGCCCGCAAGCAATGGATGGCCGACCACCTGCTGCTGCGTGGTGCGGTGGTCGTCGACGACGGTGCCGCCGCCAAGCTGCAGGGTGAAGGCAAGAGCCTGTTGCCGATTGGCATGACGGGGGTGGAAGGCGATTTCTCGCGCGGCGACGTGATTGCCATCCGCGACGCTGCGGGTGTCGAAATCGGCCGGGGCCTGGCGAACTACGCCAGTGCCGAAGCCCGTCTGCTGTGCCGCAAACCCTCGGCCGAGTTCGTGCGGCTGCTGGGCTACAGCGCCGAGCCCGAAATGGTGCACCGGGACAATCTGGTGCTGCTGCGGCCATGAAAATGGCCGCAGGCCAGCGCCCAATCTAGCATTATTGCTCCTGATAAAGGAGCAATTCAGTACCCCGCCTCAAGGGCTGAAGCGCGGATTTTTCAGTTCCTGCACGATGGCTGCCACGGACGATGCGGGCGCCGCGTTGGTACACACCCCCTGTTTGGCCAGCCGCAGCGGGTGTTTGGACGGCATGTTGTCGAATACCGATGTCCATTCGGCGCGCGCCACCGGGTTCCAGTTGCCGCCGCTGAAGCGGGCGTAGGTCTTGAATTCCCCGGTGCTGCAGCGGATACCTTCGTACATCGCATTCACCGCGCCGCCAGCATTGCTGGTCATGACCACCACATAGCGCACCACACCGTCGGCGCCAATCGTGATCGTGGCCGGGTCGAGAGCAAACTTCAGCCCGCTGTAGACCGGGCCTTCGAAGGGGATGGCCCGCACCGCGTCGAATACCGGCGGTGGCGCCGCCTCGGTTTCTTTCCAGTCGGCCGGATCGGGAAGCGTTTGTGCAAAACTGCCGCAGGCGGCGAATGCCAGGGCGGCGCCCAGCAGGCTCCGCAGGCTACATCGGGGCATTGTGCTTTTCCGGGGTGCTGGTGACAACATTGGTATGGGGATCGGGCTCGAACGTCGCGCCGGGCGGCAGCTCCATGCCGCTGCCCAGGGGCCGGCCATCGTCATGGCCGTCGTCCGAGGCGTCGAGGTGGCGTGGCCGCGCGCCATGGCGCAGGTAGCGGTTGCGGTATTCCTGCCGGGGCAGAAAACGCGACAGCTCCGTCAGCGCCATTTCATAGACCCCCCGCTTGAAATCAACCACCACATCAAGCGGAACCCAGTAGTCGTTCCAGCGCCAGGCGTCGAATTCCGGGTGGTTGGTGGCCCGCAGGTTCAGGTCCCAGTCGTGGCCCACGAGCTGCAGCAGAAACCAGATCTGCTTTTGCCCCTTGTAGTGGCCGCGTGCATCGCGGCGAATGTACCGGTCTGGCACCTCGTAGCGCAACCAGTCCCGGGTGCGGGCAACAACGCGTACATGCTCCGGCAGGAGGCCCACTTCCTCCTGCAACTCCCGGTACATGGCCTGCTCGGGGTTTTCCCCCCGGTCAATGCCACCCTGCGGAAATTGCCAGGAGTGGGTCCGGATGCGCTTGCCCCAAAAAACCTGGTTCTTCTGGTTGAGCAGGATGATGCCGACGTTCGGCCGAAAGCCGTCCCGGTCAAGCATAATCAAACCCCAAATTTGTAAACTGAATCCATTATGCACAGCGCCCGGCGCGCGGCAAGGGGTTCAGCCCGCGTTTCTCCCCCGAATCGACCCCTGCCTCCCGATGAAAGCCTCCCAGTTCCTCATTTCCACGCTCAAGGAAGCCCCGACCGACGCCGAAGTGGTGAGCCACCAGCTCATGATGCGGGCCGGCCTGATCAAGAAGCTCGGCGCCGGCATTTACAACTATATGCCTATGGGGCTGCGCGTCATCCGCAAGGTCGAGGCCATCGTGCGCGAGGAAATGAACCGCGCCGGCGCGGTGGAGCTGACCATGCCGGTGGTGCAGCCGGCCGAGCTGTGGCAGGAAACCGGCCGCTTTTCCAAGATGGGCCCGGAGCTGCTGCGCATCAAGGACCGGCACGACCGCGACTACGTGGTGCAGCCCACCAGCGAGGAAGTGATCACTGACATCGCCCGCCAGGAACTGCGCAGCTATAAGCAGTTGCCAAAGAACCTGTACCAGATCCAGACCAAGTTCCGCGACGAACGCCGCCCGCGCTTTGGCCTGATGCGCGGCCGGGAGTTCACGATGAAAGATGCCTACAGTTTCGACCGCGACATGCCCAGCGCCAAGGCCAGCTACCAGGTCATGGCGCAGGCCTACCGCCGCATCTTCGACCGCTTCGGCCTGACCTACCGGGCGGTGGCCGCCGACAGCGGCGCCATCGGCGGTGACCTCAGCGAGGAATTCCAGGTGATTGCGGCCACCGGCGAAGACGCCATCGTCTACTGCCCGGCCAGCGACTACGCCGCCAACATGGAAAAAGCCGAGGCGCTGGCCCCGGCCAGCCCGCGCCCGGCCGCCCGCCAGCCGCTGGCCAAAACCCCCACGCCCGGCAAAAGCACCTGCGCAGACGTTGCCGCGCTGCTGGGCGTGCCGTTGGCCACCACCGTCAAGTCGCTGGTGCTGGCGACCGACCAGACCAACGAAGCCGGCGAAGTGGTCAAAAGCCAGGTCTGGCTGCTGCTGCTGCGCGGCGACCATGACATGAACGAAGTCAAGGTGGGCAAGGTGCCGGGCTTGGATGTGGGCTTCCGCTTTGCCACAGTTGCCGAAATTGAAGCGTATTTTGGTTGTAAACCGGGTTATCTTGGCCCTATCGGCCTGCAAAAGCCGTTGAAAATCGTGGCTGACCGCGATGTGGCCGTGCTGGCCGACTGGATTTGTGGCGCCAACGAAGCCGATTTCCACACCACCGGTGTCAACTGGGGGCGTGATTTGCCGGAGCCCGATCTGGTGGCCGATATCCGCAACGTCGTCGAAGGTGATGCCTCGCCCGACGGCAAGGGCGTGCTCGCCATCGAGCGTGGCATCGAGGTGGGCCATGTGTTCTACCTCGGCACCAAGTACAGCCAGGCGATGAATGCCACCTTCCTCGACGTCAACGGCAAGCCGCAGTTCCTGGAAATGGGCTGCTACGGCATCGGCATCACCCGGCTGCCGGCAGCCGCCATCGAGCAGAGCCACGACGAGCGCGGCATCATCTGGCCCGACGCGATTGCGCCGTTCACCGTGGCGATCTGCCCCATCACCGGCAGCAAGGGCCTCGATGCCAGCCCCGATGTGAAGGCCGCCGCCGAGGCGCTGTACGCCCAGTTGCAGGCCCAGGGCGTGGACGTGATCCTCGACGACCGCGGTGAACGCCCGGGCGTGATGTTCGCCGAATGGGAGCTGATTGGCGTGCCGCACCGGGTGGTGATCGGCGACCGTGGCCTGAAGGAAGGGCAGCTGGAATACCAGCACCGCCGCGACGCTGCCGCCACCAAGGTGCCGGCCGACGGCATGCTGGCGTTTCTGGCGCAGCGGCTGGCGCACTGACGCCTCCGGCTCCGCGCGCGATGCGGCCCGTCATGGATGCAAGCCGTCGCCGGGCCGTGGGATGGTCGGTGCTGGGTGCGACCGGTTTGCTGGCAATGCCCATGCCGGCGGCTGCCGGCAACCAGGTGGAAGAGCCGCTGGCCGATTCGGTGCGCACGGCGCTCAGTTCGGCCATCCACAACCAGGCGCCACCCGTTCCCGAATTCACCACCACCGAGAGCCGGCTGGCCTACCTGCGCTGGCTGGGCGCGATGAGCCAGCGGCTCAGCAAGAAGAAGCCGGAATGGCAGATCCGCAAGGAATTCCTGCAGACGGTCTGGTACGAAAGCCGCCGCGCCGGGCTGGATCCGGGGCTGGTGCTGGGCCTGATCCAGGTGGAAAGCAATTTCCGCAAGTTCGCCATCAGCAGCGCCGGCGCCCGCGGCTACATGCAGGTCATGCCGTTCTGGACCCGCGTCATCGGCGATGGCGACGCGAGCCGGCTGTTCCACATGCAGACCAACCTGCGGTTTGGCTGCGTGATCCTGCGCCACTATCTGGACGTGGAGCGGGGCGACCTGTTCCTGGCGCTGGGCCGCTACAACGGCAGCCGGGGCCGCGCACCCTATCCGGACGCCGTGTTCGCCGCCGAGCGGCTCTGGCAGTTCGACTTCCGCGCGCCAGCGGCGCCACCAGCGGGCGGCTGAAGGCGGCGGGCCACCGCTGGGTGGCCCAGGCGCTCAGTGCACGAAACCGATGCGGCTCTTGCCCTGGTGCGGCCGGGGCAGGTCATCGGCGGCGATCTGGTCGCGGCCGGCCAGCCGGGCATTGCCGAAGCCGGTCATCAGCGCGCGGCGCATCTCCCGCGGTGGCAGCTCGGCCAGCGCATCCAGCACGCTGGAGGCCGGCTCCGGCGTGAAGCGCTGGCCCCAGCCGTGTTCGCTGCGGATGCTCTGGTACAGGTTGCGGGCGATCTGCCGCGCCGCTTCCGGCGAGGGGGGCTCGATCTCGAACACATTCATGCGGTTCAGGATGGGTTCGGGAATGCCGCGCGCGTCGTTGGCGGTGGTGATCCAGATGACTTGGCTGGCGTCGATGGCCACCTCGGCAAATTCGTCGGTGAAGCTCTGCGCGGTGTCGTGCTCCAGCAGGCTGTAGAGCGCACCCAGCGGGTCGTATTGCGCATCGCTGGCCGCCTTGTCGATCTCGTCGACCACGATCACCGGGTTGGCGTACTGGCCGTCAACCAGCGCCTCGAACACCTTGCCCGGCTTGGCGCCTTTCCACTGCGACGACGAGCCCGACAGCAGCCAGCCGGCCGTCATGGAGCTCATGGGCACCAGGCTCATGCCGGTGCCCAGCAAATCCGCCAGCTTCTTCGCGAAATGGGTCTTGCCAATGCCCGGTGCGCCGAGCAGCAGCATGGGCGTGATCTCGATGCCGTCGGGGCTGTCCTGGGCTAGGGCGACATGGCGCTTCACGTCATCGAGCACGCCGGTGAAATTGGGCAGGGCCTGGTACAGGCTGCGCATGTCGGGCACACCCGACGGCTTGACCTGGAAGCGCTCGGGCCCGCGCTCCAGCATGCGCTCGTAGGTGGTGCGCAGATGCTCGTGTTCGCGGTCCGGCAGCTTGGCCAGCTTGCGCGCCACCTCGTCGCGCTGGAACACGCTGCGGATGCGGGCAATCGGCAACTGCAGTTGCGGTGAATGGGGAACCAGACTGTGGGATGTCATGAGCCACTCCTTCGAAACACGCCTTCATTCAAGCATGAGCCGTGCCCGGATGAAAGCGAAAACAGCGGAGTTTTTTGGGGATTTGCTGCTGGCACTCGGCGGCGCTGGCTGCCAGCGGCCGGTGTGCGAACGCGCGCCACCAAAGAAAAAGCCGGGACAGGGCCCGGCTTCCAGAGTGTGGCGGTGTTTCAGCCGGGCTGGGTGCCCAGCACCTGTGCGAGTTCGCCCGATTCGTACATCTCCATCATGATGTCGGAGCCGCCAATGAACTCGCCCTTCACGTAGAGCTGCGGGATGGTGGGCCAGTTGCTGTAGCCCTTGATGCCCTGGCGGATTTCGGCGTCGTCGAGCACGTTGACGGTCTTGACCGTCTTCGGGTCCACGCCACAGGCCTTCAGGATCTGGATCGCCCGGCCGGAAAAGCCGCACATCGGGAAGCTGGCGCTGCCCTTCATGAAGAGCAGGATGTCGTTGGTTTTGACGAGTTCGTCGATTCGTTGGTTCACGTCGCTCATGGCGTTACTCCGGTTGCAATGGGTGGATTATTTCACTGCCGGCGTTCTCACGCAGTGCCGGGGTTGTGTTGCCCGCCGGAGCAGCGCGCAATGCCGGCAAGGTCGTGGCGGCTGCCCACGGCGCCGAAGCCGGCGGCCCGCAGCAGCGCCTGTACGGCTTCGGCCTGGTTGTAGCCGTGTTCCAGCAGCAGCCAGCCCCCCGGGTTCAGGTAGGCGGGCGCCTGCCGGATGATGGTGCGCAGGTCGGCCAGGCCGTCCTGGCCGGCCGTGAGAGCGGGCCCGGGCTCGTGCGCCAGCGCGGGCAGGTGCGGGTCGCCCTCGGCAATATAGGGCGGGTTGGAGACGATCAGGTCGAACTCGCCCTGCACGTCGGCGAGCCAGTCGCTGCGGCGCAGCCGCACCGGCAGCGCCAGCCGGCTGGCATTGGCATGGGCCACGGCCAGTGCGCCCAGGCTGGTGTCGGTGCCGGTCACGCGGGCGTCGGGCCGCTGGTGCTGGATGGCCAGCGCCACCGCGCCGCTGCCGGTGCCCAGGTCGATGACCGTTGGCTCGGGCCGGCCGGTCAGCACGTCCAGCGCCCAGGTCACCAGGGTTTCGGTGTCGGGCCGGGGCACCAGCACCCGGGCATCCACCCGCAGCGCCAGCCCGAAGAATTCCTGTTGCCCGGTGATGTAGGCCAGCGGCTCGCCCGCTGCGCGGCGGGCGGTGAGCGCCTGGAATTGCTCCTGCTGCGGCGCGCTGAGCGGCGCGTCGCCATGGGCCAGCAGCCAGGCGCGCCCGGTGGCCGGTGGGCCGAGCACCTGCAGCAGCAGCAACTGGGCGTCGAGCCGCTCCAGGCCCTGGCGGGCGGCGTCGGCGAGTGCCTGGTCGATTGTCATACGCTATTGAAATTGAAGCAAACTATTGAGAAGGAACGCTGGCCAGAGCCCGATTGTGTTCAATTTTTCGGCAAAAAGGCATCCGGGGGCGCCATCAGGCCCCTGCGCCGAGTTCCAGCTCGGCCAGTTGCTCGGCTTCGCGCGCCACCTGCATGGCGTCCACCACTTCCGCCAGATCACCTTCCATGATGGCGAGCAGCTTGTACAGCGTCAGGTTGATGCGGTGGTCGGTCAGGCGGCCCTGGGGGAAGTTGTAGGTGCGGATGCGGTCGCTGCGGTCGCCGCTGCCGATCAGGCCCTTGCGCAGCGCGGCTTCCTTGGAGGCGCGCTCGCTGCGCTCCTTTTCCTGGATGCGGGCCTGCAGCACCTGCAGCGCCTTGGCCTTGTTGCTGTGCTGGCTGCGGCCGTCCTGGCATTCGGCCACGATGCCGGTGGGCAGGTGCACCACGCGCACGGCGGAATCGGTCTTGTTGATGTGCTGGCCACCGGCGCCGCTGGCGCGGAAGGTGTCGATGCGCAGGTCGGCCGGGTTGAGTTTCACGGCTTCGGTCTCGTCGGGCTCGGGCATGACCGCCACGGTGCAGGCGCTGGTGTGGATGCGGCCCTGGGTTTCGGTGGCCGGCACGCGCTGCACCCGGTGGCCGCCCGACTCAAAGCGCAGCACGCCGTAAGCGCGGTCGCCCACCACCCGGACCACCACCTCCTTGTAGCCGCCCAGTTCGCTCGGGGATTCGCTGACGATCTCGGTCTTCCAGCCCTGGCGCTCGAAGTAGCGCGAATACATGCGCAGCAGGTCGCCGGCGAACAGCGCCGATTCATCGCCGCCGGTGCCGGCGCGGATTTCGAGGAAGGCATTGCGCGCGTCGTCCGGGTCCTTGGGCAGCAGCAGGCGCTGCAGCTCGGCGGCGAGCTTTTCCAGCTCGGCCTGGGCGCCGGCGATCTCTTCCTGCGCCATTTCGGCCATGTCGGGGTCGGCGAGCAGGTCCTGCGCGGCGGCGAGGTCGCTTTCGCGCTGCATGAAGCGGGCGTAGCGCCCGGCGATCACGCTGACATCGGCATGTTCACGCGAGAGCAGCCGGTACTGGTCCATGTCGGCCATGATGTCCTCGCGCGACAGCAGGAAGTCGAGCTCGGACAGGCGGGCGAGGTAGCGTTCCAGCTGCTGGCGCAAAAAGGGTTTCATCGGGGAGCGGATTCAAAAAAACAGGGGACGCCGGCGGAGGGCGCGGCGCAGCGGCGGGGCGGAGAGGCAGGCCCGCTAACGCTCTTTGCGCAGGAACAGCCGCGCGATGGTTTCCGCCGTGTGTTCGCGGCTGGCGCTGTCGGCCGCGTGCAGCTCGGCCATCGCGCCGTGCAGCATTTTCTGCGTGAGGCCGCGTGACAGGGTGTCGAGCACGGCGTCGATGTCGTCGCCCCGGGCCAGCGCCTTGCGCGCCCGGACCAGCTCGGCGGCGCGCCAGGTGTCGGTCTGCGCATGCAGCTGCTGGATCAGCGGCACCGTGCCGCGCACCGGGTCGCGCTGGTCGAGCCAGTGCATGAAGCTCTGCACGCCGGCATCGATGATGACCTCGGCCTGCGCCACCGCGGCCTGGCGATGGTCCTTGCCGGCCTGCACCACGCTGGCGAGGTCGTCCACCGTGTACAGGTACACGTCTTCGAGCAGGCGCACCTCGGCCTCGATGTCGCGTGGCACCGCCAGGTCGACCATGAACATGGGCCGGTGCTTGCGCGCCTTCAGCGCCCGTTCCACCGCACCCAGGCCAATGATGGGCAGCGTGCTGGCGGTGCAGCTCACCACCGCGTCGAACTCGTGCAGGCGGTTGGGCAGGTCACCCAGCCGCATCACTTCGGCGCCGTAGCGGCTGGCCAGCTTTTCGCCGCGCTCCAGCGTGCGGTTGGCGATGGCCATGGATTTCGGGTGCTTGGCCGCGAAATGGGTGGCGGCCAGCTCGATCATTTCGCCGGCACCGACGAACAGCACCTTGATGCTGCCGAGGTCTTCGAACAGCTGGCCCGCCAGCCGCACCGCCGCTGCCGCCATGCTGATGGAGTGCGCGCCGATTTCGGTGGCGCTGCGCACTTCCTTGGCCACGGCAAAGGAGCGCTGGAACAGCTGGTTGAGCGTGGTGCCGAGCGCGCCGGCTTCCTCGGCCACGCGCACCGCGTCTTTCATCTGGCCGAGGATCTGGGCTTCGCCGAGCACCATGGAGTCGAGCCCGCTGGCGACCCGGAACACATGGCGCGCGGCCTGGTCGTTCTCGAGCCGGTAGCTGTGCGAACGCAGCAGCGCCGGCGCCACGCCGCCACTGGCGGCCAGCCAGGCCAGCGCCTGTTCCATCTCGGCCGGTTCGCCGGCGCCGTAGATCTCGGTGCGGTTGCAGGTGGAGAGAATCGCCGCCTCGGCACCCCGGGGCACCGAGCGGCCGAGCGAGTCGCGCAGCCCGGAGAGGGTGGGGGCGATCTGGTCTATGGCATAGGCGAAGCGGCCGCGCAAATCGAGCGGCGCGGTCGTGTGGTTGATGCCAAGAGCCCAGACTGCCATCCTCCGATTATAAAATTTGTGCCTGTGCCATTCCGGTACACCCCCTTTCTCCTCTACCCTTGGCCCATGGGCCCGATCGACGCACTCAACCATTTCGTGAATTTCTTCGCACCCGCGCTGTTCGTGGCCGGCGCGCTGTGGGGCGTTGCCCGGTTGCTGCCGCGCAAGGCCGGCAAGAAGAAGGCGCCGCGGGCCTGGCTGCCGTTCGTGGTGAACGCCGCAGTGGGCAGTGCGGCGCTGGTGGCCGGCCTGCTGCTGTTCGGCCGGGACGGCAAGATGGCCAGCTACGGCCTGCTGGTGGTGTGCTGCGCGCTCAGCCAGTGGCTGGTGTCCGGGGAGTGGAAGCGCTAGGGTTAGCTCTGGGGCGCGAAGTGGTCCACCCGGTCGGTGATGATGCCGTCGATGCCCCATTGCAGCAGCCGTTGGGCTACCGCGTCGTCGTTGACGGTGTAGCTCAGCGTGCGCAGGCCGGCCGCCTGGGCCTGGGCCATGTGGTCGGCGGTCCACAGGCTGAAATGGGCAATCACGCCCTGGCAGCCCAGGCTGCGGGCCGCGTCCAGCCAGTCGTCCGGCAGGGTGTCGAGCAGCAGCGCGCGGGGCAGGGTGGGCGCAGCGTCGCGGGCGGCAGCCAGCGCATCGCGCTGGAAGGAGCTGAGCAGCGGCGGGGGCAGGGCGTCCTGCCACAGGGCCGCAGCGGTTTGTGCCACCACGGCACCCGTGTGCGCCGCCGTGCCCGGAACGGGCTTGATCTCCAGATTCACCGCGTGGCCGCCGTCCCGGCAGAAACGGGCGAGCTGCGCCAGCGTCGGCAGGCGTTCCCCGGCGTGGGCGGCGGAATGCCAGCTGCCGGCGTCGAGTTCGGCCAGCGCGGCCCAGGGTAGGGCACCTGCGCTGCCCCGGCCGCTGGTGGTGCGGTCCAGGGTGTCGTCGTGCAGCAGGAAAGGGGTGCCGTCGGCTGCGAGTTTCACGTCGCACTCGAACATCCGGTAGCCATGGCCGGCACCCCGGGCAAAGGCGGCCAGTGTGTTTTCCGGCGCGAGCCGGCCGGCGCCGCGGTGGGCGATCCAGCGCGGGTAGGGCCAGGGGGGCAGCGGCAGTGGCGTAGGCATGGGCACCTATTGTGGCCAATCCCGGGCGCGGCGGGGGTTGTTGCAGCGCGGTAAAATCGGGCTCCAGCGTCATCGTGCTGCTGAAGCTGGGCACCCCAAGAAGATGAACGCTCCACTTTCCCTGAACCACCTGCTGGCCACGGCCTCCGAGCAGCCGCGGCTGCGCGAGATCCCGTACAACTACACCTCGTTTTCCGATCGTGAGATCGTGATCCGGCTGCTGGGCGTACCGGCCTGGGACGTGCTGAACCAGCTGCGCGAGGAGCGCCGCACCGGCCGCTCTGCCCGCATGCTGTACGAGGTGCTGGGCGACATCTGGGTGGTGCAGCGCAACCCCTACCTGCAGGACGACCTGCTCGACAACCCCAAGCGCCGCCGCCTGCTGGTCGACGCGCTGCAGCACCGGCTGACCGAGATCGAGAAGCGCCGCACGCCGGACACCGACGGCCAGCGCGACACCATGGTGGGCCAGCTGCTGGCGGCCGCACGCCAGGCCGTGGCGGCTTTCGACGGCATGTTCACCGAGGCGGCCGGCCTGCGCCGCCAGACCCAGCGCGCCCTGGGCAAGTACACCGCCAAGGACAACATCAAGTTCGACGGCCTCTCCCGCGTCAGCCACGTGACCGACGCCACCGACTGGCGGGTCGAATACCCCTTCGTGGTGCTGACGCCGGACACCGAGGCCGAGATGGCCGGGCTGGTGAAGGGCTGCATCGAGCTGGGCCTGACCATCATTCCGCGCGGCGGCGGCACCGGCTACACCGGCGGCGCCGTGCCGCTCACCTGGAAGAGCGCGGTCATCAATACCGAGAAGCTCGAGGCGATGACCGAAGTGGAAATGGTTGCGCTGCCGGGCCACGCCCAGCCGGTGGCCACGGTGTGGACCGAAGCCGGTGTGGTCACCCAGCGCGTCTCCGACGCCGCCGAACGCGGTGGCTATGTGTTCGCCGTTGATCCCACATCCGCCGAAGCCTCGTGCATCGGCGGCAACATCGCGATGAACGCTGGCGGCAAAAAGGCCGTGTTGTGGGGCACCGCGCTCGACAACCTCGCCAGCTGGCGCATGGTCACGCCGGACGCCAAGTGGCTGGACGTGGTGCGCATGGACCACAACCTTGGCAAGATCCACGACGCCGAGGTCGCCACCTTCGAGCTGCGCTATTTCGAGGCCGACGGAAAAACACCGCTGCGCAAGGGCCAGGCGGTTGAAACGCTGGTGATTCCCGGCAAGGTATTCCGCAAGGAAGGCCTGGGCAAGGACGTCACCGACAAGTTCCTCAGCGGCCTGCCCGGCATCCAGAAAGAGGGCTGCGACGGCCTGATCACCAGCGCCCGCTGGGTGGTGCACCGCATGCCGGCCCACACCCGCACCGTGTGCCTGGAATTCTTTGGCAACGCGCGCGATGCCGTGCCGAGCATTGTCGAGATCAAGGATTTCATGTTCGCCGAGCAGAAGCGCTCGGGAACGGTGCTGGCCGGCCTGGAGCATCTGGACGACCGCTACCTGAAGGCGGTGGGGTACGCCACCAAGTCCAAGCGCGCCATGGCGGCCGGCGCCACCTCGGGCCTGCCCAAGATGGTGCTGTTCGGCGACATCGCCGGCGACGACGCCGACGCGGTGGCGCGGGCCACCTCCGAGGTGGTGCGCATCGCCAATTCCCGCAGTGGCGAAGGCTTCATTGCCATCAGCCCGGAAGCGCGCAAGAAATTCTGGCTCGACCGCAAGCGCACGGCTGCCATCAGCAAACACACCAACGCCTTCAAGATCAACGAAGACGTGGTGATTCCGCTGCCGCGCATGGCCGAGTACACCGACGGCATCGAGCGCATCAACATCGAGTTAAGCCTGGCCAACAAGATCCGGCTGTGTGACGAACTCGAGGCGTTCTTCGCCCGCGGCAACCTGCCGCTGGGCAAGCAGGACGACGCGGGCGAAATCCCGTCGGCCGAGCTGCTGGAAGACCGGGTGGCGCAGGCCCTCGCGCTGGTGCAGGAAGTCCGCGCGCTGTGGCAGGGCTGGCTGGCGAATGTGGAAAGCCTGTTCCCGCAGCTGCAGGACCATACGCTGCGCGCCAGCTGGAAAAGCCAGATCCGCGCGCCGCTGCAGGCGCTGTTTGCCGGTGTGGCCTTCAAGCCCCTGCTCGACGAGTGCAATGCCATCCACCAGCGCGTGCTCAAGGGCCGGGTATGGGTGGCGCTGCACATGCACGCCGGCGACGGCAATGTGCACACCAACCTGCCCGTGAACAGCGACGACTACGCCATGCTGCAGACCGCCCACCACGCGGTCAAGCGCATTATGGCGCTGGCCCGCAGCCTCGACGGGGTGATCTCCGGCGAGCACGGCATCGGCATCACCAAGCTGGAATTCCTGAGCGACGCCGAGCTGCAGCCTTTCACCGACTACAAGCGGCGCATCGACCCCGAGGGGCGCTTCAACAAAGGCAAGTTGCTCCGAAATCAGGAGCAATACAGTGAGAATGGACGCAGGACAGAGGCCAATTCGGCTTCCGGAACCCCGCTGTTTGCCGACCTGACCAACGCCTACACCCCCAGCTTCGGGCTGATGGGGCACGAGTCGCTGATCATGCAGCAGAGCGACATCGGCGCGATTGCCGATTCGGTCAAGGACTGCCTGCGCTGCGGCAAGTGCAAGCCGGTGTGCGCCACCCACGTGCCCCGCGCCAACCTGCTGTACAGCCCGCGCAACAAGATTCTGGCCACCTCGCTGCTGGTCGAGGCCTTCCTGTACGAGGAGCAGACGCGGCGCGGCGTGAGCATCAAGCACTGGGAGGAGTTCGAGGATGTGGCCGACCACTGCACGGTCTGCCACAAGTGCTTCAACCCCTGCCCGGTGAAGATCGATTTCGGCGACGTGTCGATGAACATGCGCAACCTGCTGCGCAAGATGGGGCAGAAGAGCTTCCGCCCCGGCAACGCGGCGGCGATGTTCTTCCTGAATGCCACCAACCCCGAAACCATCAAGTTCATGCGCTCGGCCATGGTGGACGTGGGCTTCAAGGCCCAGCGCATCGCCAACGACCTGCTGCGCACCTTTGCGCGCAAGCAGACCGCCAAGCCGCCGGCCTCCCTGGGCACCGCGCCCATCAAGGAGCAGGTGATCCACTTCATCAACAAGAAGATGCCGGCCGGCCTGCCGAAGAAGACTGCGCGCGCCCTGCTGGACATCGAAAACGCCGACTACGTGCCCATCATCCGCAACCCGCAGGTGACTACGCCGGAGTCGGAGGCGGTGTTCTATTTCCCCGGCTGCGGTTCGGAGCGGCTGTTCAGCCAGGTGGGCCTGGCCACGCAGGCCATGCTGTGGCATGCCGGTGTGCAGACCGTGCTGCCGCCCGGCTACCTGTGCTGCGGCTACCCGCAAAAGGGCTCGGGCCAGTTCGACAAGGCCGAGAAGATCATCACCGACAACCGGGTGCTGTTCCACCGCGTGGCCAACACGCTGAACTATCTCGACATCAAGACCGTGGTGGTGAGCTGCGGCACCTGCTACGACCAGCTCCAGGGCTATGAATTCGACAAGATCTTCCCCGGCTGCCGCATCATCGACATCCACGAATACCTGCTGGAAAAGGGCATCACGCTCCAGGCCGGTCAGGGCGGTTACCTCTACCACGACCCCTGCCACACGCCGATGAAGCTGCAGGACCCGATGAAGACGGTGAAGGCGCTGGTTGGCGACAACGTGAAGAAGAGCGAGCGCTGCTGCGGCGAGAGCGGCACGCTGGGCGTGACCCGGCCCGACATCTCCACGCAGATCCGTTTCCGCAAGGAAGAAGAGCTGCAGCGCGACGAAGCTGCGCTACGCGCCACCGGCAGCGTGGGCGCGAACGACAACATCAAGATCCTCACCAGCTGCCCGAGCTGCCTGCAGGGCCTGAGCCGCTACGGCAACGATCTGAACAACGGCCTGCTGGAAGCCGACTACATCGTCGTGGAAATGGCCAACCAGATCCTCGGCAAGGAATGGATGCCCGGCTACATCGCCGCGGCGAACAACGGTGGCATCGAGCGCGTCCTCGTCTGAGTCCGGCATGGCCTGCCCGCTGTGCGACACCGACGGCGGCACGCTGGTCCACCGCGGCCCGGCGTGGCGCGTGATCCGCGCCGACGATGCGCAGCACCCGGCTTTCTACCGGGTTGTCTGGCAGCGCCATGTGGCCGAGTTCTCCGCGCTCTCGCCCACCGACCGTGCGGCCTGCATGGAGGTGGTGGCCACGGTCGAGCAGACGCTGCGCGCCCAGCTGCAGCCCACCAAAATCAACCTGGCCGCGCTCGGCAACATGGTGCCGCACCTGCACTGGCACGTGATCGCCCGCTTTGCCGACGACACGCATTTTCCCGACCCGGTGTGGGCGCCTGCCCGCCGCCCGGCCCACGTGGCCCGGCTGGAGGCCCTGCGCCAGCAACTGCCCGCGCTGGACAACGCGCTGCGGCTCGCCCTGGCGGCGCACCGATAATCCGGTTTTGTATTGACAGCGCCCCGCGCGCAGGATGGATACCATGGCCGGCTTGCAAGCCGGGGCGCCCACGCCCCAAGACCTCACACTGCATGGCAAATCGCGCGTGCTGGAAGTCACGTTCTCCGACGGCAAGACCTTCCGCATCCCGTTCGAGCTGATGCGCATCTATTCGCCCTCGGCCGAGGTGCAGGGCCACGGCCCCGGCCAGGAAGTGCTGCAGACTGGCAAACGCGACGTCGGCATCACCGCGCTGGCGCCGGTGGGCAACTATGCGGTGCAGCCCACGTTTTCCGACGGCCACGACAGCGGCATCTTTTCGTGGGACTACCTCTACTTCCTTGGTGCGCAGCAGGAGCAGCTCTGGTCCGACTACGCCGCGCGCCTCGCTGCCGCCAGCGTGGAGCGCGACGCGCCCATGGCCGACAAGGCGGGCCACGCCTGTGGCAACCACTGAGAATGTTCTGCAATCACTCTTGTTTTTATAGCTAACCAATAAGAATCGACGCTGGCCAGCGGCACTTTTCGTTCATAAAACTGCTTCCGGCGTGCCCATGGCCGGGCCCGATGGCATTGGCGCGGTTTCGGTTCTACCATCACAGCATGAGCAATACCCACTTCGGTTTCGAATCGGTCGACGAGCGCGACAAGGCCCGGCGCGTGCGCGGCGTGTTCGATTCGGTCGCCTCCAAATACGACCTGATGAACGACCTGATGTCCGGTGGCCTGCACCGCGTCTGGAAGGCCTACACCGTCACCGTGGCCAATCTGCAGCCCGGCGCCCAGGTGCTCGACATCGCCGGTGGCACCGGCGACCTGTCGCAGGCCTTTGCCAAAAAGGTGGGCCCTGGCGGCATGGTGGTGCACACCGACATCAACGAAGCCATGCTGCGCACCGGCCGCGACCGCCTGCTCGATGCCGGCCTGGCCCTGCCCACACTGGTCTGCGATGCCGAGAAGCTGCCCTTTCCCGACGCCCGCTTCGATCTGGTGAGCGTGGCCTTCGGCCTGCGCAACATGACCCACAAGGATGTCGCTCTGCGCGAAATGAACCGGGTGCTCAAGCCCGGGGGCAAGCTGCTGGTGCTGGAATTTTCCAAGGTGGCCAAGCCGCTGGAAAAGGCCTACGACTGGTATTCATTCAAGGTGCTGCCGCGGCTCGGCAAGCTCGTCGCGGGCGACGATGCGAGCTACCGCTACCTGGCCGAATCCATTCGCATGCACCCCGACCAGCAGGCCCTCAAAACCCTGATGCACGGTGCGGGTTTTGGCCATGTCGACTACCACAACCTTGCGGCGGGTGTGGTAGCTCTGCATGTCGGTATCAAGTGCTGAAGGCTTGTGGGACACTTCCCGCCAAGGGCATCGAAATGCCCGTGTTACAGCACCTGGATACTGGACTTGGAGGCACTATGAAATTCCTTTCGTTGATGATTCTGGCACTCGCGCTGGTGTCAACGGGCTTTGACGCCGAAGCGGCGCGCCGCCTGGGTGGCGGCAGTTCGTTCGGCAAGCAGTCCAACAACGTCACACAGCGGCAGAACACTCCACCCGCCCAACCGGCTGCGCCGGCGCAGGGCGCCAACAACACGGCTGCGGCCAAGCCTGCACCTGCGGCCCCCGCCGCCGCTGCACCCCGCAAGCCGTGGGGCGCCATGCTCGGCGGCCTGGCTGCCGGCCTGGGCCTGGCCTGGCTGGCCCATTCGCTGGGCCTGGGTGCCGAATTCGGCCAGTTCCTGCTGATTGCGCTGGTGGTCCTGCTGGGCATGGTGGCGTTTGGTGTCTGGCGCGCGCGCCGGGCTGCTGCTGCTGCTTCGGGCGGCGGCGGTGCCACGCCCTTCGCCTTCCAGGGCGCGGGCGCGGCCACGTCGCCAGCCTACAAGCCGGAGAATGTTGGCAACGACGCCTCGGCCCGCCCGTGGGAGCGCGCCAGCATGGCATTCGATGCCTCCCGCCAGGGCGGTACCGGCGAGCAGGCCGGCAGCGGCCGCGTAGTCATTGGTTCGGCGCTGGCCGGCCCGCAGACCTGGGGTGTGCCCTCCGAATTCGACCAGGCCGGTTTCCTGGCCATGGCCAAGGCCAACTTCGTGACGCTGCAGGCCGCCTGGGACCGCGCTGACGTGGCCGCCCTGCGCGCCATGATGACCGACGAGATGGTGGGCGAGATCCGCCAGCAGCTGGCCGACCGCGAAAAACACACGGGCGGCAGCAGCAACCACACCGATGTGGTGATGCTCAACGCGCAGCTGCTGGGCATCGAGGAATTGGGCGATGCCTACATGGCCAGCGTCGAGTTCTCCGGCATGATCCGCGAGGAACCCTCGGCCGGCCCGAGCCCGTTCCGCGAGGTCTGGAACATGACCAAGCCCAAGGACGGCTCCAGCGGCTGGCTGGTGGCGGGCCTGCAGGCGCTGCAATAAGCCGCAGCGATTCCCCGGTTCCCCCAAGGCCTGGTACGGTGCACACCGTACCAGGCCTTTTTCATCGCCGGGCTGTCCCAAGATGAAAAGCGGCCCCCTCGGGGGGCAGCGACCCCATGCAATGGGGAGAGCGTGGGGGTGTTTTTCATTGCCGGGCCGGCTTTCACCGGATAATCGGCCGCTATGCAGACCACGCCCCCGCCCCGTTTCCTCGACGGTCTTTTCGACCGGCTCTCCAGCAGCCTGCAGCCACCGGCCTGGGTGGTCGATGAAGTGCAGCACCGGGTGGTGCTGCTGCTCAACCACGTGCTGCAGCAGGAGCCGCAGGCCCAGGCCCGGCTGGCGCGGCAGAAGGGCAGTTCGGTACTGGTGCAGTGGCGCCAGTTCAGCCTGCAGCTGGTGGCAACGCCGGCCGGCCTGCTGGACCGCGCACCGGCCGATGCCCGCACCCCTGACCTGACCCTGCGGGTGGCCGAGGCCTCGCCACTGGCGCTGGCCCAGGCCGCGCTGCGCGGCGACAAGCCACCCATCCAGATCGAGGGCGATGTGCAGCTGGCGGCCGAAGTCGGCTGGCTGGTCGACCATGTGCGCTGGGACATCGAGGAAGACCTGGCCCGGCTGATCGGCGATGCGCCGGCCCATGCGGCGGGTGAGGCCGGGCGCCGCATGGCCGCCGCGCTGCGCGACTTCGTTCGCGGGCGGGCTGCACCGGGAGATGCCGGAAAGCCGGTGCCGTGATGGGCTGGGGCAGCCGCCTGTGGCGTGGCGCCACCATCGTATGGATCCTGCTGCGCCACGGCCTGGATGAACTGCTGCTCACCAGCCTGCGCCGGCCCGGCCTGCGGCTGCTGGCCCGCATCATTTCGGTGGGGCGGAGGCTGGATGCACCACGCGGCCAGCGGGTGCGCGAGGCGCTGGAGCAGCTGGGCCCCATCTTCGTGAAATTCGGCCAGGTGCTGTCGACCCGGCGCGACCTGCTGCCCACGGACCTGGCCGATGAGCTGGCCCGGCTGCAGGATCGTGTGCCGCCGTTCGATTCCGCTGTGGCCATCGCGACCATCGAGCGGGCATTCCGCCGGCCCCTGGCCGAGGTGTTCGTGCATTTCGACCCGGTGCCGGTGGCCAGTGCCTCCATCGCGCAGGTGCATTTCGCCACGCTGCGCGACCGCAGCGGCCAGCTGCGTGAAGTCGCCGTGAAGGTGTTGCGGCCCGGCATGCTCCCCAGCATCAACAAGGATCTGGCACTCATGCACCAGATGGCCGGCTGGGTCGAGCGGCTCAGCGCCGACGGCAAGCGGCTGAAGCCGCGCGAGGTGGTGGCCGAGTTCGACAAATACCTGCACGACGAGCTGGACCTGGTGCGCGAAGCGGCCAGCGCCGCGCAGCTGCGGCGCAACATGGCGGGCCTGGACCTGGTGCTGATTCCCGAGATGTTCTGGGACTGGTGCCATGCCGAGGTGCTGGTGATGGAGCGCATGAAGGGCGTGCCGATCAGCCAGCTGGAGCGCCTGCGCGCAGCCGGTGTCGACTTTCCCCGGCTGGCGCGCGATGGCGTGACCATCTTCTTCACCCAGGTGTTCCGCGACGGCTTTTTCCACGCCGACATGCATCCCGGCAACATCCAGGTCAGCCTGGAACCCGCAACCTTCGGCCGCTACATCTCGCTCGATTTCGGCATCGTGGGCACCCTCACCGCGATCGACAAGGATTACCTGGCGCAGAACTTCATTGCGTTCTTCCGGCGCGACTACAAGCGCGTGGCCGAGCTGCACATCGAGTCGGGCTGGGTTCCGGCGAACACCCGCGTCGATGAGCTGGAGGCGGCGATCCGTGCCGTGTGCGAGCCGTATTTCGACCGGCCGCTGAAGGAAATCTCGCTCGGCATGGTGCTGATGCGGCTGTTCCAGACCTCGCGGCGTTTCCATGTGGAGATCCAGCCGCAACTGGTGCTGCTGCAGAAAACCCTGCTCAACATCGAGGGCCTCGGCCGCCAGCTCGATCCGGAACTGGACCTGTGGGCCACCGCCAAGCCTTTCCTGGAGCAATGGATGCGCGACCAGGTGGGGCCCCAGAAGCTGATGGAGCGCCTCAAGGATGAGGCCCCGCGCTATGCCCAGCTGCTGCCCGAACTGCCGCGCCTGCTGCACGATTACCTGCAGCAGCGCCCGGGCCACCACGGCTCGCAGGAACTGAAGGAACTGCTGCGCGAACAGAAACGCACCAACCGGCTGCTGCAGACCATCGTGTACGGCGGCCTGGGCTTTGTGCTGGGGCTCATCGTGATGCAGCTGGCGGTGCGGCTGACGGTGCATTGAGCGCTGCCGGGTTTGCCGATAATCGTGGCCACAAGGAGGACTGAGCTGTGTTGTTGACCCTGGTTGTGCTGTATCTGCTGGTGACCATCGCCATCGGGCTGGTGGCGGCCCGCCGCGTGAAGAACACCGCCGATTTCGCCATTGCCGGCCGGCATCTGCCGCTGGTGATGATCGTCACCACCACCTTTGCCACCTGGTTTGGCGCCGAGACGGTGCTGGGCATTCCGGCCAAGTTCGTCCAGGGCGGCCTGCATGGCGTCGTGGAAGACCCCTTTGGTGCCGGCAGCTGCCTGATCCTGGTCGGCCTGTTCTTTGCATCCCGGCTGTACAGGATGTCGCTGCTGACCATCAGCGACTACTACCGCGAGCGCTATGGCCGCGGCATCGAGATCGTCTGCTCGCTGATCATCATCCTGAGCTACCTGGGCTGGGTCTCTGCGCAGGTCACGGCGCTGGGCCTGGTGTTCAACCTGCTGTCGGGCGGCGTGGTCAGCATCCCGATGGGCATGGTGATCGGCACGCTGTCCATCCTGGCCTATACGCTGTTCGGCGGCATGTGGTCGGTCGCGGTGACCGACTTCATCCAGATGATCATCCTGGTGGTGGGGCTGTCCATCATCGCGGTGTTTGCGGGCAACCTCGCCGGCGGCGCCGACAAGGTGGTAGCGCTGGCCACCAGCAAGGAACTCTTCCATTTCCTGCCGCCGCCCAATACCAAGGACATCCTGTTCTTCGTCGCGGCGGCCATCACCATCATGTTCGGCTCCATCCCGCAGCAGGACGTGTTCCAGCGCGTGATGTCGGCCAACAACGTGCGTGCGGCCACCCGGGGGCCGGTGATCGGCGGCATCTGCTACATCCTGTTCGCCTTCGTGCCGATGTTCATCATTTCCAGCGCGCTGATCATCATGCCGGAGCAGGCCGCCAGCCTGATCCAGGACGATCCGCAGAAGGTGCTGCCCACGTTGGTGCTGCAGCACATGCCCTTCGTGATGCAGGTGATCTTCTTTGGCGCGCTGCTGTCGGCGCTGAAGTCGACCGCGTCGGCCACTTTGCTGGCGCCTTCTGTCACCTTTGTGGAGAACATCTGGCGCCAGTTCTTCCCTCCCGCCAATGACGCGGTGCAGTTGCGGACCATGCGCATTGCAGTGCTGGTGTTTTCCTTCCTGGTCTGCGCGTATGCGATTGCACTGCAGGGCACGTCGATCTACGACATGGTGTCCAGCGCCTACCAGGTCACGCTGGTGGGCGCCTTTGTGCCGCTGGTGTTTGGCCTGTACTGGAAGCGGGCCACCACGCAGGGTGCGTGGCTGTCGATTGGCCTGGGCATTCTGACCTGGGTCGTCCTGATGGTCACACCGGCCGGCACCGAGTTCCCACCTCAGCTGGCCGGCGTGCTGGCGGCGCTGGTGGGCATGGTGGCCGGTTCGCTGGCACCCCAGGCCATCCGCCACACCCAGGTCCCCCACCAGCCGGTTTCCGGTATGGGCTGACGTCGGCCACGGCCATCCCGCCGCCGGATGGCCGCAGGCAGGGGCGCGCTTCTATAATCGTGGGTTTTGCGTTTTCCCTACCTGCGTTCAGCCATGCCAATCTACGCTTACAAATGCGAATCCTGCGGGCATTCCAAGGACGTGCTGCAAAAAATCTCCGACGCCCCGCTCACCGATTGCCCGGCCTGCGGCGCGGCGAGTTTCCGCAAACAGCTCACGGCCGCCGGCTTTCAGCTCAAGGGTTCGGGCTGGTACGTCACTGATTTCCGCGGTGGCAGTGGCGGCAAGCCAGCCACCGGCGTGGCCGACGGCGCATCCGGCGGCAGCAAGAGCGGTGACAGCCCGGCCGCCACCGACAAGCCAGCGGCAGCACCCGCGCCCGCCGCCGACAAACCGGCCTCATCGACCTGACCCGACGGCCAAGCCACCCCCATGCGCAAATATTTCATCACCGGCCTGCTGGTCTGGACGCCGCTGGCGATCACCATCTGGGTGATCACCTGGGGCCTGGGCGCGCTGGACGGTGTCTTCGGTTCCGTCATCGCGGCCATTGCCGCCGTGCTGCCCGACGCGGTGAAACCCGCCCTTTACGAATTCCGCAACATCCCCGGCCTGGGCATCGTGCTGGTGCTGCTGGTCATCATGCTGACCGGCATGTTCGCGGCCAACATTGCCGGGCGCTGGGCGCTGCGCCAGTCGGACCGGGTGCTGACCCACATTCCCATCGTCCGGTCGATCTATTCCAGTGTGAAGCAGGTGTCGGACACGCTGTTTTCCAGCAATGGCAATGCCTTTCGCAAGGCCCTGCTGGTGCAGTACCCGCGCGCCGGCAGCTGGACCATCGGTTTCCTCACCGGAGCCCCCGGCGGCGAGGTGGCGGCCCACTTGCCGGGCGAGCATGTCAGCGTGTATGTGCCCACCACGCCCAACCCCACGTCGGGTTTTTTCCTGATGCTGCCGCGCAGCGAGGTGCTGGAGCTCGACATGAGCGTCGACGAAGCCCTGAAGTACATCATTTCCATGGGCGTGGTGGTTCCCGCCGCGCCGGCCGCCAGCCGGCCCATTTCCTAATGCGCCGCGACGGCGCGCACAGCAGAGAGTCCATTCCATGTCTTCCATGCGTTCCCATTACTGCGGTCTGGTGACCGATGCGCTGCTCGGCCAGACCGTGACCCTGTGCGGCTGGGTCAATCGCCGGCGCGACCACGGTGGCGTGATCTTCATCGACCTGCGCGACCGCGAAGGCTATGTGCAGGTGGTGTGCGACCCCGACCGTCCGGAGATGTTCAAGGCGGCGGAAGACGTGCGCAACGAATTCTGCGTGCAGGTCAAGGGCCTGGTGCGTGCGCGCCCGGCCGGCACCACCAACGACAAGCTCAAGAGTGGCCAGATCGAGGTGTTGTGCCATGAACTCACCGTACTGAACGCCTCGGTCACGCCGCCCTTCCAGCTCGACGACGACAACCTCAGCGAAACCACCCGCCTGACGCACCGCGTGCTGGACCTGCGCCGGCCCTACATGCAGAACAACCTGATGCTGCGCTACCGCGTGGCGATGGAAGTGCGCAAGTTTTTGGATGCCAACGGCTTCATCGACATTGAGACGCCGATGCTCACCAAGAGCACACCGGAAGGCGCACGCGACTATCTGGTGCCCAGCCGCGTACACGATGGCATGTTCTTCGCGCTGCCCCAGTCGCCCCAGTTGTTCAAGCAGTTGTTGATG